>DASZWE010000196.1:0-12957 GCA_035546735.1 Puia sp. | reverse complement strand
TGGTGGGCGAGTATGGAGGGTGGAGGACATTAGATCTGCATGGGGAGGCGGGACGGGCAGGAAGCCCTGGCGAGGATGGGCCGACTGGTACGCTGTATACCGAAGACAAGCTGTGTGACCTGATGGAGACGAAGATCCGGTTGGCGGAGTCCGTGAAGGACAAGGTGGCGGGGCATTTCTTCTGGCTATTTTCCTCGCATGACAATCCGGGCAGGGTGCAGTCGGGAGAGGGGTGGCGTGAGCTGGACAGGATAGGGCCTGTCAATTACAAGGGGTTGCTGAGTTCCTGGGGTGAGCCGGCGGATGTATATTACCTCTATCGGAGCAATTTTACTTCGGGTGAGCGGGAACCGATGGTATATATCGTCAGTCATACCTGGCCGGACAGATGGACCACACCGGGTGTCAAGAGCGGGATAAAAGTTTATTCGAATTGTGATGAAGTGGAGCTGTTCAATGATGTGGATGGGCGCTCGCTGGGGAGGAGAAAGAATGGCGGACGGGGTACGCATTTTCAATGGGACAGTGTGAACATACAATACAATGTGCTGTATGCGGTGGGGTACGTGGGGGGCAAGGCCGTGGCAAGGGATTGTGTGGTCTTGCATCATCTTCCCAGGCCGCCGCATTTTGGCAGGCTGGTGACGGACCGTAGCTTATTGAAGCCGGTGGAAGGGTATCATTATACCTACAGGATCAACTGTGGAGGGCCGGACTATACGGACCGCTGGGGAAATCTTTGGGAGGCGGATGAGTGGTCGCAGTCGTGGACGAAGGATTATCCGGGGCTGCCGCGTTATTTTGCCAGTCAGCGCCGGAGCTTTGACCCTATAGCGGGGACGTCGGACTGGCCGTTGTTCCAGGACTTCCGGTATGGGCTGGGGAAACTCAGTTATACCATGCCGGTGCAGGATGGGGATTACAGGGTTGAATTGTATTTTACGGAGCCGTGGTATGGGCGGGGAGGGGGAATGGATTGTGCCGGTTGGCGGCTATTCGACATTGCTTTGAATGGCCGGACGGTGGCAAAGGATGTGGATATATGGAAGGAGTCGGGTTATAGCGGGGCGTTGAAGAAGGTATTCTATGTGCATGTGACTGGCGGGAAGCTAACTATTTCTTTTCCGAGGGTTGCGGCGGGGCAGGCGGTGATCAGTGCGATAGCTGTTGCAAAGAAAGGGAGAGGGATAGGGGTGAGAGAGGAGGAGAAGCTGATAACAAGACTAAGTGGAAATGGATGGAGCCTGCAGCATTGGCTGGACACGGGGGTGCCGCGGTACAGCGATGGGGCGGAATGTTTTAGCGTGCTGCCGCCGGAGCTATACGGGGCAGATGGGGTCAAGGGGCCGCATGTGCGGGGGGAGAAGCTGGGGCGTTTTTTGTTGGCGGACACGGCGGATGTATGGGTGCAGGATAGTGCGGGGTGGTCGAGGAAGCGCTGGCCGGAGGGATCGTGGATCGTGCTGGATGGACGTACGGTGGCTGTTACGCCTGTGTCGCGGCTGGAGACGGCCTATGACCAAAAGCCAATGGTATCTTATAAAACAGCTGGTGCAAGGGTGGCGGGGGATACGGTGGAATGGGATATCGAGACGGGTGTAGCGGACAAATATTCGTTGACCCTGAAATACCGGTGGCCGGGTGTTGCGCCGGTGGTGGGGAGACTGGCTGTGTTTTTGGAGAATGGGACGTTGATAAGGGAGGAGGATGTACGCTTTACAACGACGCCCGAGGGGAAATGGAATTACCTGGCGACCTCCACAGGGGGGATGATCAATGCGGGAAAATATAAGGTGAGATTAGTGATACCATCACAAAGCTTAAAATTGGATGAACTACAAGTGCAATAATATGAGACGGCTTTTATTTTTCTGGCTATTCTTCGGGATATCTCACTTGTTCGCCCAGGATCTGAAATTGAGCAATCTTCGGTGCGAGGACAAGGTGGACCCGTTGGGTATCGAGAATCGTACTCCAAGGCTGAGCTGGGAGATACAGTCGAGTGGGCGGGGTGTGCTGCAGACCGCGTGGCGGGTGCTGGTATCCGACGATAGTGTAAGCCTGGAAAAGAATGAGGGTACTGTCTGGGATTCGCAGAAGACTTTTAGGGATGCGTCCATACAAGTGCCTTATGAGGGCAGGGCTTTGTCGCCTGCCAAAACTTATTATTGGAAGGTGATGGTCTGGAGTAATCATGGGGACAGCAGCCGGTGGAGCAAGATGGCCAGCTGGCAGACAGGGCTTTTTACCCAGGCAGACTGGAAGGGGGCGCGGTGGATCGGGTATGAGGAGATCGCTGATTCCAACAGGATGCTGCCGGGCAGCAGCGGGAAGAAAAAGGGGCCGTTCCGGGATACGCTACCGTTGTTACGAAGGGAGTTTACGGTGAAAGGGCCGTTGAAGAAGGCGACGGTGTTTATCTGTGGGCTGGGGCATTTTGAAATGATGCTGAATGGGAATGGCGTGGGAGATCATTTTTTGGATCCGGGCTGGACGAGGTATGACAAGGAAGCGTTGTATGTGCCATTCGACATTACCGGCCAATTGAAGGAAGGGGCCAATGTAGTTGGCGTAGCGCTTGGGAATGGATTTTATTATATACCCAGGGAGCGTTATCATAAGCTGACGGTGGCGTATGGCTATCCGAAGATGATCGCGCGTATATATTTAGAGTATGCGGATGGGACGACGGAGGATATTGTCAGCGATGGGAGCTGGAAGGTGATGGCCGGGCCGACGATTTTCTCATCGGAGTATGGCGGGGAGGATTATGATGCGCGTCGTGAGCAGGAGGGGTGGGACAGCCCCGGTTTTACGGGGACGGGATGGAAGAAGGCCGTGGTGGTAGATGGGCCGCCGCAGCTGCATGCACAGATGGAGGAGCCGTTGAAGATCATGCAGGTGTTCAAGCCGCTGGATAAGACACGGTTGTCGGCGGGAACATGGGTTTTTGCCCTGGGGCAAAATGCATCGGGTGTACCGGGGATAGTGGTAATGGGAGGAGCGGGCAAGACTGTCCGGATCATTCCGGGCGAGCTGTTGCGTGGGGATTCGGTCGACCAGCGGGCTACGGGTAAGCCTTGTTACTTCGATTATACGTTAAAGGGAGAGGGGGCAGAGACGTGGTCTCCCAAATTTATGTATTATGGCTTTCGATATTTGCAGGTGGAGGGAGCTGTTCCGCAGGGTGAGCCGAACCCGGATGGATTGCCGGTGATCATAGGCGTGGTGGGGTTGCATACAGAGAGCGCGTTGGAGCGGGTGGGTAAATTCTCGTGCAGCAATGAGCTGTTCCGCCGGACGGATACGCTGATCGACTGGGCGATGAAGAGCAATATGGCCAGCGTCTTTACGGACTGTCCGCACCGGGAGAAGCTGGGATGGCTGGAGCAGGTGCATCTGATGGGGAGCTCCTTCAGATATAATTACAATATTGTCAATACCTACCGGAAGGCTATCCACGATATGATGGAGGCGCAGACACCGGATGGGCTGGTGCCGGAGATAGCGCCGGAGTTCACTCAATTTTCAGAACCTTTTCGGGACTCGCCGGAGTGGGGGAGCAGCTGTATCATCGTGCCCTGGTATTGCTATCAATATTATGCTGATAAGCCGATCCTGGCGGAGAGCTATTCGATGATGCGGCGGTATAATGCCTATCTCGTATCAAAGGCGCAGGGCCATATTCTCTACCAGGGGCTGGGGGATTGGTATGATCTGGGGCCGGCGCATCCGGGTGTATCTCAACTAACCCCCGCGGGGGTTACGGCGACTGCTATCTGGTATTACGATCTGACCATTCTGGCGAGGACGGCCAGGTTGCTGGGGAAGGCGGAGGATGAGGCCGGCTATAAGGCGCTGGCTATGGAGGTAAAGAAGGCGTTCAATAAAAAATTCTATAATAAGACAACCCACCAATATGCCACGGGCAGTCAGACGGCGAATGCGATGGCGGTTTTTACGGGGCTGGTGGATCCTGATGACAAGGCCGCGGTGGTGGAAAATATCGTGAAGGATATCCGGAGTCATAACAATGCATTGACAGCGGGAGATATTGGATACCGATACCTTTTAAGAGTGCTGACCGATGAAGGGAGGTCGGATGTGATCTTCGATATGAACAGCCGAACGGATGTACCTGGTTATGGGTATCAACTGGCGCATGGGGCGACCGCGCTGACGGAATCCTGGCAGGCCCTGCCGTCCGTGTCCAACAATCATTTTATGCTGGGGCATATCATGGAGTGGTTCTATACCGGGCTGGCGGGAATAAGGGCGGCTGAGGGGTCAGGGTCGTTTGCGTTCAGGGATATCGTTCTTCGACCGGAGATGGTAGGGAATGTCAGCTGGGCGGATGGGAATTATCATTCACCTTTTGGAATGATATCATCGCATTGGAAGAAAGAGGGTAAGACATTCGACTGGAGCATCAGCATCCCGGTGAATACGGTAGCTACGATCTATCTGCCTGCGCCGGCGGGCGCGGTGGTTACGGAAGGGTGGAGGCTTTTGCAGGACAGGAAGGATATAAAGCTGTTGCGTCGCGTGGGAGGGAGGATGGTGCTGTGGGTGGGATCGGGGAATTATAATTTCCGGGTGAAGGAAGGCAATACTGTGACCGGGGTGAAGATGAAAGAGGTGTATGAGCAGATAAAGACGCCCTATAAGTATGGGCTGGTGATGGCGGCGGACAAGCGTAAGAAGATGGATTGTCCCAGCATATTCCGGAAGGGGAACAGCTGGTATATGGTGTATATTGTTTTTGACGGACGGGGGTATGAGACATGGCTGGCGCAGAGTGCGGACTTGCTTCACTGGGAGAGCGAAGGGCGGTTGTTGTCATTTGGGGGAGGGCAGTGGGATGACAATCAAAAAGCAGGTTATGTTTCTCTGCAAGACCTCCGGTGGGGTGCGAGCTATGGGCTGCAATCGTATAAGAACAGGTATTGGATGTCGTATATTGGCGGCAGTGTGAAGGGGTATGAGGCGGGGCAGCTGTCGATAGGGATGGCGTATACTGATAAAGACCCGGCTGTTGCGCATGAATGGGAGCGGCTGGACAGGCCTGTATTGACGCCCCGGGATACGAATGTGGGGTGGTGGGATAATCATACTTTGTACAAGAGTGACGTAATTTGGGATAAGACCCGAAGGACGGGGCATCCTTTTATCATGTATTACAATGCCAATGGAGACAGCGTGAATAAAAAGCGTGGGGCCGAGCGTATCGGGATGGCGGTGTCGGACGATATGGAGCATTGGATGCGTCCCCGTCGTGATCCTTTGTTGGATCATCTTAGCGGGATCACGGGTGATCCGTATATACAGCGAATAGGGGATGTATGGGTGATGTTTTATTTTGGGGCGTTCTGGAAGGGAACGTCGGGGGCTTTTAACCGATTTGCCTGCTCTTATGACCTGGTGAACTGGACGGACTGGACGGGGCCGAATCTGATCGAGCCGTCGGAGCCGTATGATGCGGTGTTTGCACACAAGTCGTTCGTCGTGAAGTGGAAGGGGGTGGTTTATCATTTCTATTGTGCTGTGGACAAGAAGGGCAATCGGGGTATTGCCGTGGCGACATCCGTGGATAGGGGGAAGAGTTCACTGAACTTTGTAGGAGGAATGGAGAAATGAAGTGGATATTAATGAAGTGGATATTAATATGGATAAGCTGTTGTTGGGTCTTAACGACAACCGGTCAGGGGCGGCTGACTGATCAGAAGCGGGCAACCGGGGTGAGGGAGAATTTCGATGCGGGGTGGCGGTTCTTTTTAGGAGATGACAGCACGGCGAGCCAAGAGGGCTTTGATGATGGAGGATGGAGGAAACTGGACCTGCCGCATGACTGGAGCATCGAGGGGGCTTTTAGCGAGAAGAACAGTACGGGACAGCAGGAGGGGGGATTACCGGCGGGTGTGGGCTGGTATAGAAAGCATTTTCGTGCTGCCGGCGCGCGGGTCTTTATAGATTTTGATGGGGTGTATTGTAACAGCGAGGTGTGGATCAATGGGCATTACCTGGGCCGGCGGCCGAATGGGTATATTTCTTTTCGATATGAAATCACGCCTTATTTGAGAGAGGAGGGTGAAAATGTGATCGCTGTGCGGGTGGACAATTCCCGGCAGCCGAATTCGCGCTGGTATACGGGATCGGGGATCTACCGGCATGTATGGCTGGTGACGACGGTAGAGGCGGCGGTGGATCATTGGGGAGTGTATGTAACGACGCCGGAGGTGAGCTCCTCCCGTGCGCGGGTGCATGTGGAGACGAGCATCTATGGGACGGGCGAGGTCCATACAGCGCTGTATGATGCCGATGGGCGGCAGGTGGGTAGTACGACTGGTGAGGATCTGTGGGTGAATCATCCTCGTTTATGGAGTCCGGAGCATCCGTATTGCTATAAGGTGAGGACGACGGTGGTGCAGGAGGGGAAGGCAGTCGATGCGTATGAAACGGTGGTGGGCATACGCTATTTTTATTTCGACACTGCCCGGGGGTTTATATTGAACGGGGAGCCGCTGAAGATCAGGGGCGTCTGTATGCATCATGATCTGGGAGCGTTGGGGGCAGCGGTGAATACGAGGGCCATAGAGCGGCAGCTGCAATTGTTAAAGGAGATGGGATGTAATGGGATCAGGACAGCTCATAATCCGCCGGCGCCGGAGCTGTTGGATCTTTGCGACCGGATGGGTTTTATCGTCATGGATGAGGCTTTCGATATATGGAAGAAGAAAAAGAGCAAGTATGATTATTCGCTGTATTTTCCCGAATGGCATGTCCGGGACCTGCAGGACCAGGTGAGGAGGGACAGGAATCATCCTTCTGTATTTATGTGGAGCATCGGGAATGAGATCCGGGAGCAGTTCGATAGTACGGGGATCGGGATTGCCCGGGAGCTGGCTGCCTGTGTCCGGGCGTTGGATACTACGCGACCTATTACTTCTGCGTTGACCGAGACGGATACTTCCAGGAACTTTATTTATCGCAGCGGGGCGTTGGACCTGGTGGGGATCAACTACAACCATGCGAAATATGTTGAGGCGCAGAAGCTGTGGCCGGGGCATCCTGTTATTGCCAGTGAGACCATGTCAGCGCTGGCCACGCGGGGTCATTATGATATGCCTTCCGACAGTATCCGTCGCTGGCCTGCCGGCGCCAAGGCGCCGTTGGTGGGGGCCAATGCAGATTGGACGGTATCTGCCTATGACAATGTATCGGCTTACTGGGGCTCGACACATGAGGAGACCTGGCGGGTGGTGAAGCGGCTGCCTTTTATCTCGGGGCTGTATATCTGGACCGGGTTCGACTATCTGGGAGAGCCTACGCCTTACCCCTGGCCGGCGAGGAGCTCTTATTTCGGCATCATCGATCTGGCAGGCTTCCCCAAGGATGTCTATTATATGTATCAGAGCGAGTGGACGGACCGTCCGGTGCTGCATCTTTTTCCGCACTGGAACTGGAAGAAGGGGCAGGTGTTGGATGTGTGGGCGTATTATTCCCAGGCCGATGAGGTGGAGCTGTATCTGAATGGCCGGAGCCTGGGGGTTCGCAAAAAAGATGATACATCCCTGCATGTGCAATGGCGCGTGGTGTGGGAGCCGGGGGTATTGAAGGCGGTGTCGCGCAAAGATGGCAAGACAGTGCTGGTCCGTACGGTGCGTACAGCGGGGCCGGCGGCGAAGATCGTGCTGCACGCCGACAGAAAAGTGTTGCGGGCCGATGGGAGCGATCTCAGCTTTATCACGGTGCGGATCGAGGATGCGCAGGGGCAATTAGTGCCTGATGCGGGCAATGATCTCCATTTCGAGGTGAAAGGAGGGGAGCTCGCAGGTGCAGACAATGGATACCAGGCGGACCTGGAGTCCTTCAAGGGCGTGCATCATAAGGCGTACAACGGATTGTGCATGGTCGTTGTGCGGGCAGGGAAGAAGGCGGGGAGGATTGCTGTAAAGGTGCATGCAGCCGGTGTACAACCCGCCGGATTGATAATCACGACAAAATAATGCTACTTACTTTCTCGTAAACTGTATCTCCATGGTCTTGAATTCCTGTCCGCCCATGGCGGCATACATTTCCATGGTCTGGTGATCGTCGTCCACCATTTTTAAGACCTCGCGAATGGGAATGTCCTTTCCAGAGGAGGGATCGACCATGGTGCCGGAGAAGGTGATGCTGTTCGTGGCGGCGTCCCAGGTGCCGGTGAGGGTCATGATCCCTGTCCCCATGTTGTCGATCCAGGTGTTGATGAAGATCTTTTTGGCGTTGTCGTAAGCGGTTGTGCTGATGCCTTCGAAGGGCTGGCCCATGAAGTTACCTGTGTTGGTACCTTTGAGGTAGCGGCCACCGAGGATCATTTCATTTTTCATTTCTCCCGTGGATTTCATGGGTGTGGCGCCGGGCTGCATCCACATAGAGATATCGGCTGTCCAGCTACCTGCGGATTTGGCCATCATTTTGTGAACTTCACCGGGAGTGGAATATGCCATCATGGCTTTCATGTCGTCGTCGCTCTGAGCCCGGGTGGGATGGAAGAAGCATAGAGCCGAGAAGGTGAGCAAAGTAAAGGTTAGCTTGTTCATAAAAAGTGTTTTGGTGTAGGAAAAGATACGAAAAATAGTAAAATGTTCCATCATTATAGTGAAACCTTACATTGTTTGAGGGATTGTGGCCCTGTACCTTTAGTTCGTCGGATGAATTAATCTCATAAAACGGTGAAGTCATATGAAAGAATGCCTCTTTGCATTGGGTACTACTCTTTTTATAACCCTCTCTGTTGCAACCTCTCACGCCGCCCCCGGCCATACCGTGGCCAACTCCTATGAGGATACCGCTTATCTCCGTGTGATCAAAGAAAGAGCTACCAAAATCGTAAATGGATTAGGGCTGAAGGACTCTGCCACCGCCCTTCGGGTAAGGGATGTTGTCGCCCGGCAATATTATGATCTGAACGCTATTTATACGGAGAGGGACGCCCATCAGCTGACGGGGGAAGAGGTGGACAAGAAGGTTGCTGAACTGCATGGTCAGTACCTGGCCCGGCTGGCGAAGGATCTGGATCCACAGCAGGTGGATGGCGTAAAGGATGGGATGACCTATAATGTGCTGCATGTGACCTATCGGGCTTATGAGGAGATGCTGCCCGACCTGACGGAAGAGCAGAAGGCCCGGATCCTATCCGACCTTACGGAAGCCAGGGAGCATGCCATGGACGCGGAGTCGTCGAAGAAGAAACATGCCTGGTTCGGGAAATATAAAGGCCGGATCAACAATTATCTTTCTGCCGCGGGCATCGACATGAAAAAGGCGGAACAGGACTGGGCAAAGCGGAGAGCGAACGGGAAGTAAATTTGCTTAATTTTTAATATTGACTGCTATATGAAACATGTAACGAAATGCTGGCTATTATGCTTTTTCCTGCTGGGCGGTGTTTTATCTGCCTCTGCACAGAAGAAGGCGGTATCCGGGACGGTGGTCAACCAGGACACCAATGAACCTCTTCAGGGTGTTACGGTAACCGTCAAGGGCACAAAACAATCCGCCACTACCGATGCAAAAGGATTTTTCTCGATGACCGTGGCCAACCGGAGCCGTGGCGTCGTCCTCGTATTCTCCTATGTAGGATTTGAACGAAAGGAGGTAGCTTCTCCTCCCAATGAGATCATCACGGTGCCTATGGTCGTTTCCAATAAATCCATGAACGAAGTGGTGATCGTGGGATATGGGGCGCAGAAAAGAAGCTCGCTGACCGGCGCGGTATCCACCGTCAACCTGAAACAGGTGGAGGATGTTCCCAACCTGAACCTGAGCGCTGCGCTCAGGGGGACTGTTCCTGGTTTGAGCGTATCCGGCGGTACGCAGCGTCCGGGGCAGGGTACTACGATCACGGTACGAAATCCTGTTGCCTTTGCCAAGGATGGCGGTCAGGGTACGAACCCGCTGTATGTCATCGACGATGTCATCCGGACGCAGGCTGATTTCGATCTGCTGGATGTAACCCAGATCGAGAGCGTATCCGTATTGAAGGATGCGGAAGCGGCCATCTATGGTGTGCAGGGCGCCAACGGGGTCATCATTGTCCGTACGAAAAGAGGGCATGCAGGTGCGCCAAGGCTAAGCTTCAGCACTTCGGTGGGGGCCGCCAACGCGACCACGCTGCCCAAGATGATGAACAGTCTGCAGTTAGCCACTTTCAATAACGACTTTACCCAGACATCCGCCTATCAGCAGACAGCCTCTACCGGAGTGGGCGTACCCGTGAATCAATTCTATGATACGGCGGGTTATCTGCACAAGGCGGATGGTACCGTAGCTTCCACGCGGCTGGCCAGTTGGTATACGCCGGATGAGCTGGCTTATTTCTCCACCCACAGCCACAACTATTTAAAGGAAGCGTTCCAGACTGCGTATGTAGAACGTGCGGCGTTGAACCTTACAGGGGGCTCGGACAAGGTAACTTATTTCATCGGGGGCGACTATGTCAACCAGGGTTCGAATTTCAAGGGTATCAATTCCTATAAATATGGCATACGGGCCAATATAGACGCCAAGCCTGCCAAGGGGCTGGATGTCATGGTGGGGTTGAGCGATGATATCTTCAATTCGAAGAGCTACTGGTATAAGATCAAGAGCACTTCGGAGAGCCTGGACAATGACGTGTCTTCTTTGGAGAACGTACAACCCTGGCAGGAGTATTTTATCGATGGCAACCCTGTGGTAATGGGGGGCAGCACCACGGGTGGTTATGACAACGTGAACTATTTCCAGATCAGGAGCTCCAACAACTATACAAAGACCAATACGTATACGATGAACATGCTGGGTAAGATCACCTATGAGATCCCTGGCGTGAAAGGTCTGACGGCTCTCTTCACCATCAATAAGAATATCAATAACTCCAACGGCAAGCAATTCGGCACCAACTTCCTGTACTATAAATATGCCGGCACCGGGGAGAACAGTCATATTCCTGGCGGCGCCTTGCTGGGTACCTACCAGGTACAGAACGGCGATAAGGTGCGTCTGAATCCTGTTTTTGCCAACTCCTATCAATTGGACGCCGGCTTCAATTACAACCACAGCTTTGGGAAACACAGCATCAGCGCCGTGGTTTTGTATGAGCAGCGGGAGCAGAATTCGGAAGGCGTCAATGCCGAGAGCGATGGGGTGGTCAATGGCGGTCTGGACAATCAGAACTTTACCACGGGGGACCAATCGTCCAACCAGTCCAGCTCTGTCAGCCAGGTAGGATTCGAGGCTTTCATATCCCGTCTGAACTATACCTATAATGGAAAATATTTGTTGCAGCTGGTATATCGTGCGGATGGCAGCTCACGGTTCTCTGCAGGTCATAACTGGGGCAGCTTCCCCGAGGCGTCCGTAGGCTGGATCATATCCGAAGAGCCCTGGATGAGGAATATTGCATGGTTGAACATGTTGAAAGTAAGGGCATCGGTGGGTATGACCGGTACGGATAATACCAAGCCGTATCAATACCAGGCAAGCTATAAGCTTGGTACGGGCAGCAGTGGTGGCGCCGTGTTCAACGAAGGCGACAGGAGCATCGGCATCCTGCCCAATATAGCTATTCCCAATACCATGGTCACGTGGGATCATGTTACGAAGACGGACTATGGCGTGGATATGGGCATGATGAACAACCGGCTGACTTTTTCGGCCGATTATTTCTGGAGTCATGGCTATGATCTGCTGACTACGCTGAGCTCTTCCGTTCCTGCTACCATCGGTGCGGCGGTGCCAACGGAGAACCACAATATCGTGAATATGTTCGGCGTCGAACTGCAGGCCGGCTGGAGGGATATCATCGGAAGGAAGTTTACCTATAGCTTCACGCCCTTCTTCAGCTGGTCCGACAATAAGAATATCCTTATCGACGTAGCTTCCGGTAACGTGGGCGGTCCGCTGGATCTCACGGGCAAGTCCAGTGATATCGGGAACTATGGATACAGATCGCTGGGGCTGATCCGGACGCAGGCGGATGCCAATGCCATTATCGCGTCGAGATCGCAGCTTGCGGGCGGGACCAATAAGGTGACTATTTTCAATACGCCTGTACAGCCCGGCATGATCAATTACCTGGATGTCAATAACGATGGCGTCATCGATGCAAAGGATCAGATCTATCTGACGCATAAGTCGGGCAATCACTATAGCCTGGGTCTCAACTTCAGCCTTGGGTACGACGCCCTTACGCTGAATGTCATTGCGGGTATGTCCTGGGGTGGATGGACGAGCATCGATGGTCAAAAGCCTGCCAACCAATCCAGCTCCAGCACGGGGGCTTCTGTACAGGACAACCGGGCTGCGTACTGGGCGGATCACTGGACGCCTGACAATACCAATGCAAAATATCCGGCGCCTTATTTCCAGAGCGACTACCAGGTGACGACCGACTTCTGGCTGGTGCGGGCTACGAGCCTGAACATTACGAGCGCCAGCCTCAGCTATACGCTGCCTACGGCATGGGTCGGGAAGGTGGGTATGTCCAGCGCAAGAGCGTATATCGTGGCGACAAATCCTTTTCAATTTATCAATCCATTCCCTGGTCATTACCGGGATCTGCAGACATCGCTGTATACTTATCCCAGTCTTAGAACGGTATCTGTAGGCTTAAATGTCGGATTCTAAACAGAGCAATCATGAAAAAAGCAAACTTTATTATAGCATCGGCGGTAGGCGCTCTTTTGTTGGGCAGCTGTACCAAAGTATTGGATAAGCAGGACCTTGGCAACTTTACGATACCGGAAGTTTTCGATGATTCGGCGGTGGCCAAGCTGAGCATCGACTATATATACAGCCAGAATCAGCCGGGCTGGTTCGGGAATTCCGGCGGCTCCCTGGGCGGCAGCTATGGCGTTATCTCGGATGAGCAGGCCGGAGACAATGCCTATGTAAAGGGTACCGTGACGAATGAAACGGTGACGGACATAGGATCAC
>DASZWE010000195.1:0-13770 GCA_035546735.1 Puia sp. | reverse complement strand
CGTAAATATGGTAAAGGCCGACTGACGCTGTCTGTCCATTTCGATCTGAAAGATCTTGGAACAAAAAATAGCCGTCTCCCTGTCGAAATATTTCTCTATCAGGTAGATCACCAGGTTGAGAAAAGAATAGCCGCCCCCATTCGTATAGATCCCCTTCTCATCCGTGATCAGTTTCTCCGGATGTAACTTCACGCCGGGAAAGAATTTTCGGAAAGATTCCACCGACGCCCAATGCGTGGAGCAGCTCCTCCCTTCCAGCAGACCCGCCGATGCCAGGATAAAAGCGCCCGTACATATGCTGGCGACCTCAGCGCCCGCCTTATATCGTTGGGCTATCCAGTCGATCAACAGCCGGTTCCCCTTGCCCGCCTTTTCATAGCAGCGGATCAGCGAAGGCGGAACGATGATAAGATGCGTCTTCATGATAGCAGAAATAGGTGTCTGCGGTTTTATATTGACCATGCCCCGATCAAACGCCGTTCTTTTGGAAATACCCGCCAGCTCGATCCGGAATACCTCTCTTTCACCGTTGTCCTTTCTGTACCGGTTGGCCCTTGAAAATATTTCATACGCCCCGATAATGCTGGCGAGGGTGCTCAGATCAGACTGCCCGTCAGGGACCAGAATGGTAAGGTGCTTCATCCTGTGATTTTTGACAAAACTAGCAAGACCCCCTGTCCGGATCAACCCACCGGAATGTCCATTTTACCCCATATACCCGTGGTTCGCCGATGATTCGCAGGTCCCGTCCTCACTTCGAAGGATGCTTATCCATGAATTTCCGCGCAAGGTTTACTTCCGGTCGCGTGGAAGCAGTATCCGCCATCCTGCACAGCTGCCCAAAATATAAAACAGCCTTCCCCTTTTCGCCGCCCATCTCTGCAGCTCGACCAGCTCCATACAAGCTATTCAGCCGGTTAGGAGATTTTTGCAGCACCCCTTCATAAGCCTGCAAGGCAGCATCATAGTCTTTATTTTCAAGCAGCATGTCTGCATAGAGCTCTCGTGCAGGCAGGACCTCTCCCGGCGTCACCGGGTGCTTCGATGTGCTGTCTTCCATGTCCGCAGCCAGTTTCATCAGATCCAACGCCTCCCGCTTCCTACCCGCGGCAACCTCTATCCACGCTGCGCCCGCTTTCATTTGGATAGCCACCTGGCCCGCCCGATACGTTTCGTTTTGCTTTACCAGCGTATCATGCAGCTGTCCAAGTCTTATGAGCTCGGACCGCGCGGCTTCGATCCTTCCCAAATGGACATTACCCAGCAGCCGGGCAAAGTGGTGGATCGCCTCCTGCCATGGAAACTGCTCCCACGACAGGCAACCCGAATGCAAAGGCAGACCGGCAGCTACCGCCCAGTCCTTATTTTCAAGCGCAACGCGTGCCGGCGCAGCAGCCAGGGCATAAGCCACCTTCAGGTTCGCCGGATAAACCTCCCGGATGGTATCCAGGTATCTCAAAACCTCTTTAGCATTCCGGGTGTCTCCTTTTTGCAGATAGGCATAAATAAGGTAATCTAACCCATGCAGCTCCTCATCCCAGTGTCCTCGTATGCCAGCCGACTGAGCGTAACACCGGGCCGCCTCCACCGATGCCTTATTACTCCGGATACAATCATCCCAAAGTCCCAGCCGCGTAAAAATATGCGAAGGCATGTGCAGCGCATGAGCCGAGGACGGCGCAACTTCCGCATATCGCCTGGCAGCGGCTAACCCCATATCCGCAATACCGGGATAGTCATAGGTATGAATGATATAGTGGATGATGCCCGGATGGTTAGGCTCGGTCTTGTATAAGGAATTGAGTATATCTCCGGCCTTCCGCTGCTTCATATAGGACTTGTCGCCGGGAGACGCCGCCGCATCCAACGCCAGCGCATAAAAGATAGCGGCTTCAGCATCCTCAGCATACCTCCGGTACAGTTGCTCCATCGCCGTTTCAAACGCCGCAGCCCGCGCATGGAAGGGTATATTCTTATCCCAGTCCTTATAATACGCCGCCACCGCATCGATATACGCCGATTCATGCGCTGATGTCCCGGCAATGGACCTCGCAATAGCGACAGCTTCCCCACCCTTTTTAAGGTCGGCCTTCGTCGGCGGCTCCCACAACGGATGAAAATTGCACATGGCCACTCCCCAGTACGCCATGGCGCATCCCGGCGCCCGCTCGATGATCCCGGCAAAGACCTTTTCAGATTCGTCATACTCGAAAGAGTGCAGCAGCTCCACCGCAACATTGAAGTCCTTTTTAACAGCTCCATCACAGCTGACTTCAAAATCCACCTTCCCAAACTCCGCTTCCGGAGGCCCGCAGGAAATAAGTGTTCCCTTCTTCAGATGCAGCTCGTCGATGGTGCTTGCCAAAGGAGTAGAATGATCGCTCCCGCAAGCCGCCAGGATGGCTGAAAGCAGCAACGCAAACAGCCGATTGTCCCGAGTCGGATGCATTTTTGTCATACCACTAATTTACACACACTTGCAGTATCCTGAGAAAAAATGTACATAAGGTTGAATAATTGCCATGAAATTTCTCAAAAGATATAAATGGGTCATTGCATGGGTCGCTTATTGCACCTTCATGATCTTCTATTTCATCCCCCGTCAAAAAGAGTTCTATTTACGCTCCGACAGCGATACCTTTTCAGATGCTTCCAATCGTTTCCTCCTTTTTTTAGAAGGCGCGGTAGCGAACATACGTAGCGGGATATTTCAATGGTGATACAACACTCGCCTCCAACCTGGGCCTATATCGACAGCCTTACATTTAGAAGGAAACTACCCGCACAGTGAACTATCAGCTCCATAAGCCCTCCCCCGGCCGTCCCCTCCTCGGAAGTAGCCAACCAGCTGTTTGACCTCCACACCCTCTTTCCCAATGGGTATCAAACCTAATCCACGCGCGTGTATTTTCTCAGTTCCCTCTTCAGGTGGAAGGGCAACATATTCATGCTCCCCAGATCGATCACCTCGTCCGGATAGAACGGATTCCCCCTATAAACTTCAATATATCTTTGAGGCCGCCGATTACCAGCGAATTTAACCCTGACACTTTTTATATTGCTCCAGGGCTTATATCCATGCTTGGGCGTCCAAAGCCCATCCGGTGATATCTTTAAAAGAATGGTCCGTACCCTGAACTCTTTATCGTGAATAAAAAATAGGATTATCGACGGCGCGAGGAGCAGCAGCATTCCTGGTTTTTTACTGACAATCAATAACAGCAGCGCCACAACAGTCAGAAAAAGGATACCAAAATATCCGGCGACTTTATCTATCAGCGACTTTCTGACGATGATCTCCTGAATAGCATTTGACATAGCTACAAGATCGGAAAAATCTTCCACTTCCCCTCCTGGCAGCCCAGCCAGTCGATGATCTAGCGCTTTATCTCATACCTTAGCTCCACCATCCCGTTTCGGTAGGCCGTCACGTCTTTCAGATGCAACGCCTGCTCCAGTCCCGGGTGGTCGAAGAACAACGTACCCTCCCCTAATACTTTCGGCAGGACGGACATTCGTATTTCGTCCGCAAGCCCGGCACGCAACAGCTCCCCCGCCAGCATGGGCCCACCCATAGGATCGTGAAAGCTCCAGCGCATGCTCGTATGTCCGCGCCCCCATTACATAGCAATCTATTGTTTTAAGGAATTCCACGGCATCCTCCCCAACAACCCCCTTCTCATAGTGGGAGCTCGTCTCAAACCAGGAAACGCTATTGTCTTTTTTGGCAATCATTCCATCCAGACTGGAAACCATATCATAACCCCCATTCCAGCCCCGCATAATAGGCGGCCTTATCTACCTGACGCATGACAGTGATGCGGCCCGCCGACTGCTGACCAGGGATAAACGCCGACGCGTACTCCGGATTGGGAGTTGACAGATCTACGGTGGTAGTGGTGTTGAACAGATTGTTGGCTTTCAAGAATACCTTCATATGCCTCCCGAGTTTCTTTTCCACCGCGGCATCCAGCACAGTGTACCCCCTTTGCCAGTAGCTCAAGCCATACCAGCCGGAGGTGGAATAGATCCGCTTGCCGGTATAGATCATGGTGGCGCGGGCTCTCCAGCCTTTTCGATCATCCCGGTAGAGCAAACCGCCCCCCGCCAGATGGGAAGACTGGCCCTGCAGCGGCCTCGTCTCATACCTCGTGACCGTAACGAGATCACTGGAAGGATCAGTCGGGTCCTGTCGGGTCTTGAACTTGGCTGGAACGGTGACCCGGCTGTACGTGTAGGAATATTGTAGCTGGACGCCGACTTTCCCGAAATATCGGGCCGCGGCAGCCTCCACCCCATAATCGTTGGCGGGCGGGGCGTTCCGCATCTGGGCCGTAAGTTGTCCTGCCGGCGTATAGGACAGCCCCTGGGAAGGCAGCGGATAAAGCTCATCACCCGCGTTGAGCAGCACCCGTTCATAGGGGTCGCTGATATGCTTGTAAAATACCCCGGCCTGCAGGAAGTCCAGGTTTCCGGAATACCATTCGTACCGCAGGTCGGCATTGTCCGCCCGCGATCTTTTGAGGAAGGGGTTGCCGGCCTCGAGATAATCTTCATAGGTCGCCGAATAGAACGTAACATCGTACAAGGCAGGGCGTGACAAGCTCCTATACCAGGAAGCCCGGAGCAGCTGCCGCCCGGCCAGTCGGAATTTCATTTGCACGGAGGGCAGAACATCGGCATATTCGATACTGCCTTGCTTCCCATAGCTCACCGTAGGATCCACCGAAGAGACGAACTCCTGACGGGTATGCTCATACCGGACGCCGGCCATCCACTCCATCTTCTTCCCCGTCAGGGTCGCCATGGCATAGGCCGCGCCAATATATTCGTGCGCCGTATAGGTATTGGGGTTAGCTACCGCGCCATAGGGATCCTGCGGGCCGTTGTTATTTGTCCAGGTGGCGTGGTAGATGTCGACAAAGCGCTGACCGAATGAATCCGTGATGGCGGGCTGGAAAGTATAGCTGTTGTAGAAATTATCCCGATCCTTTGCCCGGTAGAGACCGCCCGCTGAAATGTTAAGATCACGGCCTTTTATCGTCCGATGATAGTTGGCATGGATATAAGCAGAACGGTCCTTTTCGACGTTGCGCAGCCAGATCCGACTCATAGGGTCCAGCAGCTGAGGACTTTGAGAAATGCCGCCGTTGGGCTGCTCGATCAGCGCCGTGCCGGCGGAAAGCTCCGACCAGTCAGGATAAAGCCCAGTTGCCTGTGCATATGCCACCGTCCATTTTAATGACCACCACGCACCAAGCAAATGGCTTCCCCGAACGCTGGCGCTATAAAGATCCTGATAATGCAGACGACTTCGATCCGAGAAGGTGATCCTGCCTGTACCGGGTCCGGTCCTCCCCAATGCCAGGCTGGTGTCGATACGATGACGGCTTTCGATATCTTTCTGGCTCGTATAGAACTGGTACACGTCGATGCTATTCCTTGGGTCGAAAACAAGATCCAGCTTGGCATGCACGCCCTTGCGAAGAATAGTGGCAGAATTTTGATCGAGATAGAAATCCGTCAGACCCGGCGCGTTATTCAGCTGCGGCTCGTTATTCTGTGGAATAAAGAAATTACGGACGCCTCGCTTGATATTCTGGTAATCCCCGGCAATAAGGACGCCTAGTTTTTTATGAAAATAGCGTTGCCCCCAGGTAAGGCTGCCAAGCACATCCGGTCCTGGCTGATGACTGGTAAAATAAAGATTTGCCCTGGAGAAGTCGCTGCCCGTCGCGGCATAGCCAGGACCATGCAGCTGGTAAGGCGATTGTTTCTGTACCACGTTGCTGTTGAAGGATAAGTAAGGTTGTCCGATAAAGGCCTGGTTATAGCCACCCTCCAGCCTGATCTTCAGCAATGGCTCATTCGGTGCATTGCGCAGCACAAGATTGACCGCTCCGCCGATGGCATCGCCTTCCATTTCCGGCGTCAGGGATTTATAGATCTCCAGCCGCTGGACTATATCCGCGGGGAACATGGCAAGGGGAACATAGCGGCTGCGATCCCCCGGACTGGGCACTTTTATACCATCGATCAGCGTATAATTGTATTTCGGGTCCAGACCCCGGATGATCGTCCGGTCTGACTGCCCCGAGCGGTCGGTGGTGACGGAAAGCCCATTCACGCGACGGGTGATGTCCGCCACCGTCTGGTCGGAGGACTGCGCCACATTTTCGGCAGAGACGATCTCCACGATGGTCGGCGACTGATGCTGCAGGCGCAAGGCGGCCTTCTCGGAGCCGCTGTCCGTATAGCCTATAATAGTTACCCTTGGTAGAGTATCACGCTGGTTCACGTCCGCCGCGTTAGCAGCCGGTAAGAAAAAAAGCCTGAGCGCTATATAGCAGACCGTGAACTTTCTCATGGCTAATGCTGGTTGCCGGCGCCATTGGTTTGAAATGCGCCAATGTCTTTGCCGGGAGCTGTTATTTCAGTAACACCAAATACCGGGTCGGCCTTTACAACAGCATAAGGAGCGAAATCCGTCTTGCCTTTTCCAATGGCCGGCGACCCGGACTGTAAGTGAAAATCATAGCTTCCCACAAAGTCGGCGCTGTTGAAGTTCACTGTCCCCGGCAATGGCAGAGAATAATTGACGAAAGAAGGATTGTTGGCCCCTGGCGTCGTGGCATTGCCGCCGTTGATATCCGAAGGCTGCTGTACGGTGATAAATCCCACCGGCAGGAATTGGGTCGTCATGGACACATTGTCTCCATAATTATAGGTATACCCGTATTTAGTGTTGATCGTATCGGCGGCAGGAGTAGTCCCGCCACCACCCCGCACAGCCAGGCCATACGCACAATCAACCAGTAAATTATTATAGGCCATGCCGCGACCGCCATTTTCGAAGTCGATAGACCCGCCCTCTCCTGCCTTGGCCTGACGGTAGCCGGTGGTGATCACCGTGTTATTGTACGCGTTCATATTGCTTTGCGGTGAAAGTCCGCCCGCATTGGCGCTTTTAAAAGCATTTCCCGTACCCCCCACCACCAGGTTGTACGCAACATCACCGATGCTGCCGCTTTTTACATTGACACACTCCCCCGCAATGAACCCAACCTTTTCGAAGGTATTACGCAGAATTTCGTATTTGCATCCCGCCGGCCGCACCATATCGTTGTTGGAGCCGTATAGCCAGCAGTCCTCCAGCACAAAATTGGCCGAGGGATTATTTACAAAGATGCCATAACGGGCCTGACCAGGCCTGCTGGCAGCCGTGGCCGGCGCGATACCGCCAAGGTATTCCAGTCTCGTCCATTTGATAATAATATCTCCGCTGCCTGCGCTGCCCTGGATGCCACCCCAATAACCTTTGAATGCCGGATCGGTATTCGGGTCCTGCGGATCTTTGGCAGGGTCCGATTTGAGCGCGGGATCGCCCACGGTGAAAAGTATGGGTTTGGCCTTGGTGCCCAGGCAGAGAAAGGTGCCGTTGATCAACAGCGCCGGAGCATGCCCTTCCGTACCGATGGCGTTAACACCCGATGAAGGACCGACGACCAGCACCTTGACGCCACTTTGTACAACGAGCGTATCGCCACTGTTCACCGTAGCATCGGCAAAGTCGCTGGAAAGATAGTAGGTCTCGCCGGCTTGCAGCGTACCCTTGATGGCCCTGCCGTTGGAGCCATTCTTTGAATTGAGCGTATCCCCTTTCTGAATAAAGGTACCGGCCGTGAATTCCTGCGAGGAAACATTGACCTGGGCATTTTTTGAACACGATATCAGCAACAGGAGTGCGATGGCAAAAAAGAAGGCAATAAATGATTTCATCAGGCAAAATAAAGACATTTAAGGGATTAATCGGATCCATCGGCTATTGCACAGCATTAAATGTCTATTAACCCTTGCAGTTCAGGCATACACCCTGTTTGGAATAATATTTGCAAAAAGACTATATGGATCATTTGCGTCCCGCTATTTTCCCCTTGACTGTGATCCAAATCTATCTGTTTACTGTATGCAAGCCAGGAAACTTATCTTTACGCTCTACTTCATCGGATTGGTACTTACACTACCGTCCTTCACTCCCGGTGGGGAAAATACTCCACAAAATTTTTTACCGGCAGCCGCTGCCCTGCATATTTCTCCAGCGACGATCCCCGACGGAAAATATGGGTCGGCCTATAAAGATCAGCACCTGAAAGTCATGGGCGGCAAAGGAGCATACTCTTTCTCTGTCTCCGGAGGCAGCCTGCCCCCGGGTATATCCTTATCCACTGATGGAACATTATCCGGCACGCCCACGGCCGCGGCAAAATATTCATTCACCCTCACTGCCGCTGGCCGGTCGTCGGTCTCACAGGATTATACGCTGGCCATTGCCCAGGCCGCCCTGGCCGTCACCGCAAATGCCCAGACGAAGCAGTTCGGCAGCCCGGATCCGGCACTCACATACGCATCCAGTGGTTTTGTCAACGGCGATGATACCGGGGTCTTCACCGGCAGGCTGAGCCGCACCCCCGGCGAGGCGGTTGGCAAATACCCCATTACAAAGGGCACTCTCAACGCAGGCCGCAATTATACGATTAGCTTCACGGGCAACACCCTGACTATTTTAGCTGCTTCGCAAAAATTGAAAATTTCCCCGGCCTCCGTTCCTGCCGGGCAGTACGGATCAGCATACAAGCAGGACCTGAAAGTCATGGGCGGTAATGGATCATATACTTTCTCTGTTTCGAAAGGCAGCCTTCCTACGGGCATATCCCTGTCCGGTGACGGGACACTGTCCGGCACCCCTGCCGCCACAGGGACATATTCATTTACCGCTACCGCTGCAGGCCAGGCCGGGGACTCCGACTCGGTCTCACAGGATTATACCCTGTCCGTAACCCAGGCAGCCCTGACGATAACGGCCAACAACGCCACGATCACCTACGGAAGCGCAATACCGGCGCTGACAGCATCTTACACCGGTTTTGTCAACGGCGACAACGCCACCAGCCTTAGTACCCCGCCCACCATAGCCACCGCAGCGATATCTTCCTCTCCGGCAGGCGGTTATCCCATTACGGTATCCGGCGCCGTGGATTCGAACTACAAGATCACCTATAAACCCGGAACGCTCACCATAAATCCGGCTACATTGACCGTGATCGCAAATCCGCAGACAAAGACCCATGGCGCCGCGGATCCGCCGCTCACCTATACGGCCAGCGGCTTCGTGAATGGGGACAATACAGGAATATTTACAGGTAGCCTGAGCCGGGCTCCCGGAGAGAATGTCGGCAAATATGCCATAACAAAAGGCACCTTGAGCGCCGGCCACAACTACACGATCAGCTACACAGGCAATTATTTGACCATTTCAGCATCCACTCAGCCGCCGCCCACTCAACCACCCGCTGATCAGCATATTACATGGACGCAAAGCCTGCTGGTGGGATGCAACGCCAGTACCAAAATGCAGCTGACCGCCACCGCCAGCAGCGGCCTGCCGGTGACCTATTCGGTAGCAGACACAAGCATCGCCGCCGTCTCGGGGAATATATTGACATTACTGCGCCCCGGCAGCACGGTTATTACCGCCACACAGCCCGGTGACGCTCATCATAACGCGGCCCAGCCTGTAACAGACACCTTGCTATATCAGTCGTCCTCCCTTATAAGGCAACATTGGAGCGATGTCATCATTTTTGACAACACCAGCGGCAACTTTGTCCAATGGCAATGGTACAAGAACGGCCAGGCGATCCCGGGCGCAACGAACCCCTATTACAGCGAAGACACTACCCTGAAAGGCCAATACTATGTAATAGCAACAAATACATCCGGTCAGCAGATCCGAACCTGTGTGCTTACCCTCACCGGCGACACCGTAGTACCCGTGGGAATAAGAGTAGCGCCTAACCCGGTGAGCGCAGGCGCAATCGTCAATGTCACCAGCAACTACGCCGCCTCTGCATTACAGGGAGCCGTTTTACAGGTGATAGACCTCAGCGGAAAACTGTGGCAGGAGATAACATCCGTTCAGCCATCGATGCAGGTAACGATGCCCGCTGCACACGGCATCTGCATCCTCAGACTATTGCTGGCCAACGGACAAATGGCAAGTACCAATGTGCTGATCCTGGACTGATATGCTAACGGATACAAACCTACAAACCGATACCATGATCCGGAAAATAATTGGGATGACTGTCTGTTTCGCGGTCATCATAATACAGGCCAACGCCCAGGAGTTCGGTATTGAGCTGAACGGCGGCTTACAGGGTATGCAGTACTCGCTGAAGAATGGCCAGACAAAACGCTTGCCGGCTGGCTCTTTGGGTCTGAATTATACATTTAAGCTGAACAGCCGGCTGGGTTTACTCACCGGCATCACCGGCGGACTGTACCGTACGCAGATCACATTACAGGACGGCCAGACCTTTACCTACAATGCGGTAGACGATGCAGGCTCCGCATTCGAATACAGGCTGAAATTCACCGGATATAAAGAAACACAGCGCTTTTTTGCAGCAAGCATTCCCCTGCTGTTGCAATACCATTCTGCTGGTACGGGCATCCAATGGTACATCGATGGCGGCGCAAAACTATTCGTTCCCTTCAACGCCAGCTCACAGATCTCGGCGCAACAGGTGGACCTTACAGGTTATTATCCCGATTTTAATGTGGAGCTATCCGATCTGCCCCAGCATGGCTTTGGCACGCTCCATAATTGGAAGTCCCCCGGTACATTAAGATTGAAACCTACCGCCGCGCTAAGCGCAAGCACCGGCATGATATTCAAACTTTCGCCCGGCATGTCCCTCTATGCCGGCCTGTTTGTCGACTACGGCCTGACCAATATGAAAGACAAAAGTGACACTCCCCGGCTCGTAACATACAATGCCAATGGTACAAACGGAGCACAGGCAAATAGCGTCCTGAATACGGAAAAGGCCGGCCGGGCAACATTGCTTTCCTATGGTCTGCAGATCAGGCTAAGCTTTGGACACACCCGGACAACGCCGGCCACCCACCCCAATGCAGCCGCTCTTCCCACCATAACCGCTCCATCCGATACATCCACTCGATCCAAAACAACTACCCAACCCCGGACAGGCGCCCCCGTCGGAACAAAAGAAAGTGTCTCCCCGATGCCGACGCAGGGACTCAACCCCGACGATGCAGCGATCATAAATGAACCCATCATATTCGGTATCGTAGGCGAAACTTCCATTCCGGCGGCCGAACAATCCCATATGGAGGAACTGACCAACCTGCTGAAGCGGGATCCCAACATTCGTCTCTCTATTATAGGCCACTATTGCGACGGCGAAATGGTAACGGAAAGTAGCAAGATAGGCGAAGCACGCGCCAAAGCCGTTATGAAATATTTGCAGAAAAAAGGCATTCCCCGCAACAGAATGACCGCTGCCCCAGCCAGTACGAGCGATACGGCGCTACGTAGCGACCCGGCTGCCAACTATCAACATCGGCGGGTAGTCATTGAAGTGCGTCCTTGATCGGGTGGGGAACAAAAATTGCAAACAGATTTTCAAGAACATCCGCGTACTGATACTTATCCTATGGATTATTGGCTATTTACAGGCCTGATCCCCTATTGAATTCACTAAATCAACAAGCATGTGTATACTCAATATTCAGAAGCAATAAACTCTACTCAGTATTGGAATCAACGCTTTATAGCCGACTGGAAAGAGAACAACGGCATGGAGCAATCTCAGTTTTTCTCCAGAATTGCCGTAGATCATCTTCCTGCCTGGTTTATTCGCTATGTTCAACAGCACCAGCCTTCTTTTTGCGATTGGGGTTGCGCTATGGGCAACGGTACAAAGGTTTTACACGACCTGTTATCCTTGCAAAACACGACGGGCATTGATTTTTCCAGGGTCGCCATAGAACAGGCCCGGGCAAGTTACCCCGCCATTAGATTCATCGCTACAGATATTTTAAGGGATGAGAGCTTCCCTCGATTTGATATAATATTTTCTTCGAACACGCTGGAACATTTCGAAAACCCCTGGGATATCCTGGAAAAGCTGAGCTGCTTTGCAAAAAAGTTCCTCGTCATCTTAATTCCGTTTCAGGAATACGACAGGCACTTCGAACACTTTTACACTTTTGAGACCACTAATATTCCGTCCACAATACGGGCCTCGCACCGTTTGACCTACTTTTCTATTATTAACGCGGCCGAATATCCCACCAATTATTGGAATGGGCAGCAGATATTATTGATCTATGCAACACATGCCGAAATGGCCGGCCTTGATCTCGCCTTATCGGATATCATCGATAATAAGAACATAGCCCCGCTCGCACCTAAGACTCCGGACCCGATAACGACAGCTTTAACAGATTGTACACAAAAGATCCTCCTGCTCCGTGAACAGCTTGACCGCACCTTCGATCTTCTCGATAAAAGGCTCGATGCCACCGATTGTCAACTCGCTAAAACCACCTCCGAAAAAGAGATTTTAATTAGCACCATACAATCTCTCCAAAACGAGATACAGACGGAGAAGAAGGAGACGGCGGAAAAGTTACTGTTATTGAACACCAGCCTAAATGCTATTGAAAAAAGCCTTTCCCGGGATTTCATCACCACTATTAAGAACGTATTCAGCAAGCTGACCCGATCGAAAAACAAAGAACCCCATGTTTCATAAATTTAAATATCATCTGAGAGAAAGAGGGATGGTCGGCACCGCCAGAAGATTTGTCAATTGCTGGCAGATCAATGGCCTCGAATATACCCTCAAACAAATGTTCAAACCCTTTGACAGCAAGCACCTAACCGCTAACAACTCCCGTCAGGCCGGGATCCCCGAAAAAAAAGGTCAGCGCCGGTCGGAAAATGCATACGTGAGGGACACACGCTCCCAGGACAGTTATTATACAAAATATAAAAAAGAGCCGGTAGAGGTCAGGATGTTGGACCTGCTGAATATCCTGAAAAGGGAAAAAGGCTGTAAGGGTATAGTTCTTTATCCCCTAAGCTACGATATATCGATAAAACAACGCCCGGAGCATCTGTTAAAAGCGCTCGCTCATGAAGGTTATGTATGCCTCATCATGCAAATAGCCGAATCACATGAAAGATCAAAGATCCAAAAGCTTTCCAACCGCCTGTATATAGTGGATCTTTTTGAAGAATGTCTCACCTATTTTCAGGATAAAAAGCCGATAGTCTACATATCTTATCCTTTTTACAAATACTTGATCAATTATTTCGAAGACGCCTGGTTCATTTATGATGTCCTGGATAATCTGAAAATATTTTCCAATTATTGTCAAGCCATGGAGGAGGACAATGAGTTTTTGCTTAAGTACTCCGATGTGATCCTTTACTCTTCCCAGGCGTTGTATGACGGGCAAAGTGCAACCTCGAAAAAATCGTTGCTCATTGAAAATGGCGTATGGCAACAGGATTTTGACCTCTCTCCCGATGACATTCCCGAGGATTTTCGACTGAAAAGATACCGCCCATCCGGCCCCGCCATCGGTTACCACGGCGCCATCAGTGAGCTCCTTGATTTCAATATCATTGAAGAGATACTGATGCTGGACAGTGCGGACGTATTCATGATCGGCCCTATCGCCAGCTTCTCCCCCACCAGGGCGGAAGAGCTCAGGGCTACGGTCAATAAGTTGAAAAAATACAGGAACTTTCACCTGCTGGGGTTCGTCCCTTACAATAACCTTAAATACTATTTACATCAGTTCGATTTCTGCATTATCCCCTTCCTCATCAATGAAGCAACGGATGCAGTAAGCCCTTTGAAGCTATTTGAATACTTTGCATGCGGAAAACCC
>DASZWE010000194.1:0-5100 GCA_035546735.1 Puia sp. | reverse complement strand
CATTTGAACAGTATTGGCGGAGCTGCGGACCCGATCCCATTTTCGACCCTTTTCACGGGGATGATACTGGTCAACCTGTATTATTGGGGTACGGAACAGTATATCGTGCAGCAGGTGCTGGCGTCGCGTGATCTGAAGACTTGTCAGCAGGGTATTGCCGTGGCCTGTCTTGGCAAGCTGGTGTCGCCTCTGCTGTTGAATATACCGGGGCTGATAGCTGTGCATGTCTTTTCACATCTGCACAATACCGCCGAGGTGTTCCCTGCGCTGTCGGCGCTGGTATCGCCGCCTTTTATATCCGGATATCTTGCGGCCATCATCTTCGGGGCGGGGCTGAGCACTTTCAATGCCGGGCTCAACAGCAGCAGCACGCTCTTTGTGCTGAATATCTATCGTCCCTGGCGGTTGTCGCGGGGGCTTGGGGTGGAGGAGAAGGCCATGGTGCGTGTGGCCAAGCGGTTCGAGCTGGGTATTTGTTTCCTTGCCATGTGTGTGGCTCCTTTCCTGGTGCTGGCTCAAAAAGGGTTCTATACCTATATACAGACCGTCAACGGGTTTTTCAACGTTCCCATCTTCACGGTGATATTCGTAGGGATGGTAACGAAGCGGGTACCGCCCCTGGCGGCGAAGCTGGGGCTTGTATTTTTCATCGTCTGTTATGGGCTTATGCAGACCGTCCTGCCCGTGCGGATGCATTTTCTGCATGTGCTGGCCATTCTTTTTGTCATAACAGCGACGTTCATGCTGCTTATCGGGCGGCTGTGGCCCATGGACGAGCCATACCGGACGCCGTTGAACAACAAGGTGGAAGTGATACCCTGGCGGGGCCGGCATTGGTATGCGATACTTCTACTGGCGGCGATGATCGGGCTGTTTGTACTTTTTTCACCGGCGGGGCTCGCAAAATAGCTATATTTACAGACCAGATCAGACTAGTTATATTTATGATACGATTATTACTTTTAGGGGTCCTTGTCGTGGGGACTGCTGCCTCTGCACAACAAGTAAGGTGGGACATGTCGAATGACGGCGGGATATGCTGGAAGGTGGATGCGGGCCATGCAGTTCATACGGACCATCTCGAAATGGCGGGGAAAGGGATCGCCGTCATTGTTACATATGGCGTCGATGGAGAAGGAGGGCTGGTATTGCGGCAGCATCTTGTCTTCCCGGGGTTGCGCAAATTGCCGAATGATACGAGGGGCAGCTATGCGCTGAAATTAGCGGAGCGGGTGGGGGATTCTATCCGGGTGGACGGTGAGGCGATCGTGGAACGACCAGCATCCTTTTACATCCGGGGGGTATTGCGGATCGTCAGCAGAACGCAAACACCGCTGACCGTAGAAAGGACCATCTTCCCTTCCGTGGACAAGCGGGCTTACGTGGAGGATTATGTGCTTACCAACCGGGGTTCCGGGCCCTTGCGTCTGCGTTTGCCGGTGGTGAACAAGGATAGTATCACCGACGGAGCGAAGGAGATACATGGACCTTTTATCGTGGTGCGGCGAACGTATGATGGGGGAGACTTTATCCTTCAGCCTGGTAACAGCATTTCTTTTTCTTATGTTCTCTCTGTGAGGAAGGGGTCGGAGGAGGGATATGCTTTTTCCGCCGGGTATGAGCAAAGGCGACGGGAGCAAATGGTGAACAATATATTCGGGTCGCTGGTGCTGAAGACACCCAATGATACGATCGACCGGCTTTTCGACTTTGCGAAGCTGCGGGCTACGGAAAGCATTTATGATACCAAGGCAGGGCTCATGCATGGGCCCGGGGGTGGAGATTATTATGCGGCCATCTGGGCCAATGATCAGGCGGAGTATGCCAGTCCTTTTTTCCCGTTCCTGGGCAATGCCAATGGTAATGAAGCGGCGGAAAATACTTTCCGGCTTTTTGGCTCGTATATGAATGATGCGTATCGTCCCATTCCCAGCTCTATTGTCGCCGAGGGAGATTCCGTCTGGGATGGGGCCGGGGATCGGGGGGATCAGGCTATGATCGCCTATGGAGCGGCGCGGTTTGGCCTGGCATATGGAGATGCGATCGAGGCAAGAAAGCTATGGCCGCTGATCGACTGGTGTTTGGAGTACCTGCGGAGAAAGCAGAATAGTGAAGGCGTCATTGCCAGCGATGCGGATGAGCTGGAAGGAAGGTTCCCGGCGGGAAAGATCAATTTATCCACGAATGTGCTGGCTTATGGCGGGTGGCTGTATGCTTCCCGTCTGGCGGCTTCGCTGGGAGATGTCGTGACCTCTTCCAGACTGGCGGGGGAGGCGGAACGATTGAGGGGCAGCATCGACAAGTATTTTGGGGCCAGGGTCAGCGGGTTCGACACGTATCGTTATTACGACGGCAATACGGTGCTGCGGTCATGGATATGTCTGCCGCTGGTGATGGGCATTTTCGACCGGGCTCCGCAAACGGTAAAGGCGCTGCTTTCGCCGTATCTGTGGACGAAGAATGGCATTCTGACGCAGGCGGGCGATACGACCTTTTGGGACCGGGCCACCTTGTATGCCTTCAGGGGGCTGTTCTATGCCGGGGCAACGGACACCTGTAACCGATATTTTTCCTATTATTCGCGTACCCGTTTGCTCGGAGAGCATGTGCCTTATCCGGTGGAAGCGTGGCCCGAAGGGGATCAGCGTCATCTGTCGGCTGAGAGCGCCTTGTATTGCCGGGTGATCACGGAAGGGCTTTTTGGTATCGACCCACTGGGGTTGGGAGCCTTCTCGCTTATGCCGAGGCTGCCGTCCGGATGGAAGTCGATGTCGCTGGAGCACATGGCAGCATTTGGGGGTGATTGGAGCATTGTCGTAAAGGAAAGGCAGGTCAGGGTGTGGAAGGATGGGGAGTTGGTGAAGGATGTGCAATGGGATGGGAGCCGGCCTATAACGGTAGGCGCCACTGCGGAGGATGAGGGAGTGCAGTTCGGGTCTTCGGATACTGCGATGATGAAGGCATTTGAATGGGCGAAGGCGCAGGCCCTGGGTTATAAGGGTAAGCCGGGTGACCCTGTGGGTCCGTGGTATGAATCCGCCCTGCCGCCGAGGGATGCTTTTTGCATGCGTGATGTGTCTCATCAGGCGGTAGGTGGCGCGATCCTGGGGCTCGATGCCGCGAACAGGAATATGATCAAGCTCTTTGCAAAGAATATTTCTGCGTCGAAGGACTGGTGCTCTTATTGGGAGATGAACAAGCATGGCGTGCCGGCGCCGGAGGACTACCGCAGCGACAAGGAGTTCTGGTATAACCTGGACGCCAATTTCGATGTGCTGTCGGCGATGTGGCGGTTGGGTGTATGGACGGGCGACAGCAGCTATTATGATGATCCTGTATCCCGGAATTTCCAGGAAAAGAGCGTAGGACCATATATCAGGAGCTGGGTATTGCAGCCGGACTCGCTGTTGACGCGTCCTGCCCATCCCAATGCCCCTGTCCCTTTCAACGAGCAGGATGCGTTCGACCGGTGCCGTGGTCTGCCGTCGTATTCGGAAGGCATACCCAATATTAAGTTAGGGGTGGATCTTGTGGCGGCGTTGTATCGTGGGATGATGACCTATTCCGACATCCTGCGTCAGCGGGGGCGTGTGGCGGAGGCTGGCGTCTATGCGCGAAAGGCCGGGCAATATCGCATCCGGCTGGAAAAGGATTGGTGGAGCGACAGTGCGGGCAGGTACTGGACATGGTATAGTCGTGAGGGGCGTTTTGGGATGGGAGAGGGCGAGACGTTCTTATTATGGTTCGATGCGTTGCATGATACGGCGCGGGTCCGAAGGACCATCGACCATCTGGCATCTGTAAAATGGAATGTGGAGAATACGTCCTATCTGCCTTATTTGTTTTACCGGGAAGGGTATTGGGATACGGCAAGGCATACGCTTCTGTATCTGGCCGACCCGTCCACCGAACGCCGGGAATATCCTGAAGTCTCCTTCGGCGTCGTACAGGGTGTGGTCATGGGATTGATGGGTGTTGAAGTGGTACCCGGGACGCGAACCGTGTCAACGTTGCATCGGGGTGCGGGTGATGCCTGGTTGAAGGATGTTCCTGTGCTGGGGACGACCCTGACGGTGCGACATACCGGCCTGACGCGGAGCATGGCGTCGAATACCGGCAAGCGTGGGATCGTCTGGCGGGCCGAATTTTCGGGCGCTTTTTCGAAAGTAAGGGTGGATAAGAAGATGATGACGCTACGACAAAAGAAAGATAAATGGGGTCATGTCATCTCCTATGTGGATATACCTCTTGTACCGGCTTCCACTATCCAGGCCGCGGTCGGGCTTACCAGCGGCGCTTCGCCAAATTTCTGAGCCAGCGCTTTTGTCAGATCTTCTTTTATGGCGGGCAGCTGACCGGGGACCAGCTCGTTGAGCGTATTATACATGGGGGTGCCTTCCAGCAAGCCGGCGGCGGTGTCGGCGGCGGATGGGCTATTGCCTGTGAGATTTACCAGGCTGACACGAATGTCCATAAAGCCGGCGTCCTTTGTCCATGCTGCCAGCTGGCTGTCATCAAACAATGAGTAGGGAAGGTGAAAGAACCGGGGTGGGTCGATGGGGAAATACTTTTTTACGACCTTGTCGGCGAGATCGAAAACAGGATTGTTCTCCAGTCTGTCCCAGGTGCTGAATAACAGCCGTCCGCCTGGTCGCAATACCCTGTAGGCTTCCGAGAGGGCTTTGGGCTTATCGGGTATGAACATGAGTCCGAACTGGAATATCACCAGGTCGAATGATTGGTCGTCGAAGGGAAGTTCCCGGGCATCGGCTGTCTGCCATTCGACCTGTGTGCCGGGCATCGACTGACGGGCGATAGAGATCATGTCCTTGTTGAAGTCGGTGGCGATCAGCCTGGCGTTGGGGAAGGTTTTTTGTAAATGCTGTGTAACACGCCCTGTACCGCAGGCTATTTCCAGGATAGCCTTTGGATGTGGAGATCCTGAAGCCGCACGTTCTACTACATGCAGGGCATAAGGTTCGAAGATATAGGGACCCAGGTAGCGGTCATAATTTTCGGGGATAGAGCCTGAAAAGGAGGGAGGGGGATTGTGCATATGAAATGGGGATTATGCCTGCGAATGTAAATAAAGATAATTTA
>DASZWE010000193.1:0-3282 GCA_035546735.1 Puia sp. | reverse complement strand
CCTACGCGGTTCCGCCTTTGCTAAAAATTGATTAATTTGAGGATATGCTGAAAGCCTTACTGACGGGAGCTTTTTTACTGGTCATAACCGTTGTTTCCAGGGCGCAGGCCCCTGCCCAAAGCCGTGCCGAGCTGGAGAAGGAACGCGCCGCCATTCAAAAGGAGATCGAGGATGTAAAAAGGAGCCTGGACGAGACCCATAAGAACAAGCGGGAGACGCTGGGACAGCTGGCCCTTCTGCAACGCAGGCTCAAGTTAAGAGAGTCCGCCATCCGCAATATCAATGACCAGATCAATGTCATCCAGGGGGACATGAATGAGTCCTGGCGGGAGATACTTAAGCTGCGCAGGGAGCTGGATACCCTTCGGATACAATATGCCGAGAGCATCGTATTCGCCTATAAGAACAGAAGCAATTACGACTTTCTCAATTTTATTTTTTCTGCCACGAGCTTTAACGATGCGATCAAGCGGATACAATATTTGAAGTCCTACCGGGCCTACCGGGAAGAGCGTGCAGAAAACATCCGGCGTACGCAGGACCTGCTGCAGAGCAAGATCGACGGGCTGAAGATCACGCGTGTGGAGAAAGATGAGGCGTTGAAGAAACAAAATAAGGAGCGCAGTATCCTGGAGGATGAGAAAAAAGAAAAGGATGCGGTGGTCTACAAGCTAAAGTCACAGGAGAAGGAACTGAAGAAAGAGATGGCGGCCAAACAAAAGCAGGACCAGAAGCTGGCGAATGCCATTGCCGCGGCCATCAAACGCGCCCGTGATGCGGCTATCAAGGAGGCCAGGGCCAAGAATGCGACGGCTGCCGAGAAGCCGGCCTCCAAACCTGCTGAATCCGGCAGGGATGAAACGGTGGCCTCGTTGAACACGATCAAGTCGGGCTCCAAGACGGTGTTCTCATCCGACGCGGATATGCATCTTTCCGGAAACTTTGAAAAGAACAAGGGACATCTGCCCTGGCCGGTGTCGGGTACGGTGTCGATGGCATTCGGCCCCCACGAATACATTAAAGGTATTATTCATAACAACCAGGGGGTTACCATCGATGTGACGGCGGGTGCGGCCGTCAAGGCGGTGTTCGACGGGGTGGTTTCCAGCGTTTTCAATGTGGGGGATGTCAATGCGATCATCATTCGTCATGGAAAATATTTCACCACGTATAGTAATTTGTCCACTGTCAGCGTTAATAAAGGAGAGCAGGTGAAGACGGGTCAGATCATTGGCCGGGTGGGCGACATAGGACAGCTGGAGTTTGTACTCTCTGATGAGAAGGATCATATGTTCGACCCGGAGAAGTGGTTGATGAAGTAAGGACTGTTTCCAGGCTCCCGGCTACACCGGTAGTCTTTCCCTTTTGTATGGTAAAAAAAACGATACGGACCACGGGTCCGGTGGCCGAAGGCCCATCATTAATGGTGTGCCGGGGACGGATTACTTTTTTTATTAAGACGTACCCGGCACTGCGTACAGCGGCGACGTCGCTGCTGCTGGTGGCTGTTTTGTCGGCTATGTCGACGGAGGCCAGCGCGCAAACCAGGGGCACGCACCGACGGAGCCACAAAGTGCATCATAAGGCGACGCACAGCGTCAGGACGAACCATGCGTCGGCGGGGGCCGGAACCTCGTACGGAAGAAAGCAGCAGCTTGGTGTGAGTATAACCTTTGAGCGGACCACCCGGGAAAGCGGGACTGTCCGGGATCCGGATAAGACCGTCGATGCAACGGACATGACCAGCGGGTATATGACCGGGGTGTTCCGTAAGCAGAAGGGGCATTTGCCCTGGCCGGTGGATTCAAGAAATATAGCTACCAGCTTTGGATACCAGCGGTATGAGCCCAATCCAAGCGTATACAGGAACAATCTGGGTATCAATATCGCTATCGACAAGGATTCCTGTGTGCGGGTAGTGTATGACGGGGTCGTGGATGATGTTATGGATATCGGTGACGCCAAGGCGGTGATCGTAGCGCATGGCAAATACTTCTCCATCTACAGTGATCTGTCGATGTCCATTGTTGTCAAGGGGCAGGTGGTTGCCGCGGGAGATGTGCTGGGGCAGGTAGGTGAGACGGGACAGGTCGATTTCAGGATCTTTGATCCGAACGATGTGTGGCAGGACCCGGAGAAGTGGCTGGAGCGGAGGGAATGATTCGTATATTAGCGCTGTCATTACAAATGTATGCTGGTCCGGGCGCTGCCAAAGACATTCAATCCTGACAACGAGATAAGACCTCCCATCTACGTAGATCATTTTTTATTTTCCGAGGTCCTGAAAAAGCCCTATCAATGTCCCGAGCATCCGTCCGGCATCGGACTCCTGATGGCGGGTAAAGGTTGCTGTCACTACTATGTCAACGGCATAAAAAATCAGATAGATCAAAACAAGGTTTTCTTTGTCAACAGGGGCAGTCAGCTGGCCATCAGGACTACGGAGGCGGGGGTGGCGCCGACGATGCTCTTTTTCAATTCGCAGCTGCCGGATCTGGTCCAGCATAGTCTTATCTATAGCGATGAGGTGCTGTTGGATAATTTTGATAATCTCCCCTATGATTTTTCCTATTTAGAGAGAGTGCATGTCGACAGTGGTCTGCGGGATACTATTCTTTCGCTGATAGAGCTGGGCAGCAGTTGTTCGTCTATGGCCGATATACAGGCTGATATGGTGGTTCGCGCGCTTTTTGAAGACCTCTTAAAGTCCAATCGTGAAGCCTATAAATACTCCCAAAATATACAGGCTGTCAAGGCTTCTACCCGGCTGGAGATCTTCCGGCGGGTGTCGCTGGCCAGGAACTGGATGGAGGAAAATTTCAATACGCCCATCACGCTGGAAGATATAGCCGCCATGGCGTCGATGAACAGCCAGCATTTTCTACGGATGTTCAAGCAGGTGTACTGTATTACGCCGCATCAGTATCTCATCGACCTGAAGCTGAAAAAGGCCAGGCAGCTGCTGGAGTCCACCCGGCTGACGATCAATGATATATGTCTGGCTGTCGGGTTCGAGAGCGTCTTTTCATTCAGCATACTTTATAAGAAGCGGTTTGGCCGGCCGCCCTCGCAGCTGCGGAAGGGTGAATCCTTTTGACGGGCCGGGCCTTTGGCCAAGCCGGTAGAATTCTCAATTTTCGATAAACGGACCGGCTGGCGGGTGCATTAGCTTTGACCTAACGGACCGGAGGTTCGTTGTCCGACAGGACAGACATTAAATGTTCCCGAAAAACGGGATATTTTTTCACGGAGCCCGTTTTGCGGGTCTATCAAAACAACAAA
>DASZWE010000192.1:0-6034 GCA_035546735.1 Puia sp. | reverse complement strand
TATACGCATATCCCCCCTTCAGCCGCTGCGCTCCCAGCCTGTCTCCCGCCCAGTACATATCACTGGTGGCATGCGTAGGCTGCACAGATGGAATGATCGACGCCCTGCCAAACAGGTCGAAGTCGCCGTCATGGATGATCTGCGCATGCTCGATCCTCCATCGCTTGTCATTCTTACCTCCCAGATGCTTATTGTAAATGGTCAATATGACCCTGTTGGCAGAATCCCCGATCGCATGGGTGCACAATTGAAAATCCGTCCCCTGCAGCCGTTGCGCCAACGAGTCGAAATGAGCGGGACTGCTCAGTAAAAATCCCGACCACCCGGGCTTATCGGAATAGGGTTGTAGCAGACAAGCGCCGCGACTTCCCAGCGCGCCGTCGGCATACGCCTTCACTCCCTTGACATACAACCTATCCGTCTTATAAGGTCCCTTGGGAATATAGTAATCCAAATTCTCCGGCCGGTCGCTTATCATAACATACATCCTCATCCGTAATTTCCCCGCCCGCTGCAAGCTGTCGATACCTTCAATCTCTTTCCGGTCGAGCCCGCAATCGGTCACGGTTGTCAGCCCCTGGGCAAAACAACGCTGCTCAGCCGCCGTCAGCTGCGCGGCAAACGCATCGAACGACACGGGAGGTATCACAGCCCTCACCAGGTGTTGGGCATTGTCGACCAGTATACCCGTCAGCCGGCCTCTCTTCATCTCTATCAACCCGCCCTCCATCCGCTGGCCGGGCTTAACCCCCGCCAGCTCCAGCGCCCGCCCATTTGCCAGCAGCGCATGTCCATCCACACGCTCCAGCACGACAGGAGTAGTGGGAAATAATTCATTCAACCTTTTATTATCAGGGAATGCCTTGCCGGGAAACTTATTCTGATCCCACCCACGCCCTGTGATCCACTCCAGACCAGCATGATCCTTAGCGAATTGCTGCACCCGCTGTACCATTTCGTCGGAACTTGTACTCCCAAAAAGATCAGCAGCATAGAGTGACTGCCCATACCCGACAAAATGTGCATGAGCGTCGATAAAGCCGGGATATATGGATCTTCCGCCCGCATCAACGGTCTGCGCCGCCGTAAACCCATTGAGGATGTCTCTGTCCGTCCCTACAGCCAGTATCTTTCCGTCCTTCACGGCAAAAGCCTCGGCTTTGGAAAAGGAGCTGTCTACCGTATAAACGACACCATTATACATTATAAGATCGGCAGACTGACGCGTACGACAGGCCGGCAAAAGGACCCATGACAAAATTGAAAAAGCCAATAAACGAAGGAGCATAATAAATTGTTTTCTCCCTCCGAATATACATCAAATGTCTGGCCTTCCGACGATCCTCCCGCTCGTCCGTCTATTCCGCCCAGCTCATCGTATACCCCGGATTTTCGATCTCCAATGCCTCCACGGTAAGCATCAGGGGATGAAACGTGTCTACCATCACGGCCAGCTCCTTCGTTTCTTTGGCCCCGATACTCCGCTCCACCGCACCGGGATGCGGACCATGAGGGATCCCGCTGGGATGCAATGTGATCATGCCCCTGGTGACATTCTTCCGGCTCATGAAGTCCCCGTCCACATAATACAATACCTCATCACTGTCGATGTTGCTGTGATTATACGGCGCCGGAATAGACTGTGGATGATAGTCGAACAGGCGCGGGCAGAAAGAACATACGACGAAATTATTGCCTTCGAAAGTTTGATGCACGGGCGGAGGCTGATGCACGCGACCGGTGATAGGCTCGAAATCATGTATGCTGAACGCAAAAGGATAGCAGCAGCCGTCCCACCCGATGACATCGAATGGATGATGCCCGTAGTGAATACCATAGACCCGCCCCTTCTTCTTTGTCCTGATAAGAAAATCCCCTTCTTCATCTATCGTTTGCAGCTCATGTGGAAGCCGGATGTCCCGCTCGCAGTAAGGCGAATGCTCCAGCAGCTGCCCATATTTGCTGAGGTATTTCCGGGGATAGCGTATGGGGCTGAAAGATTCCACGATAAAGAGACGGTTATCGGCGTCGTTGAACGATATCTGGTAAATGGTGCCCCTGGGGATAACAAGATAATCCCCATATCCAAAATCCAAATTACCATACATCGTCCGCAAAGTCCCGCTGCCCTTATGAATAAAGATCATCTCATCCGCGTCCGCATTCTTATAAAAATAGTTGGACGTGCTTTCCTGCGGCGCCGCCAGCACGATATGACAATCATTGTTGACAAGCACCGGCTTGCGGCTTTGGAGATAATCTTTTTCAGGCCGGATATGGAAGCCCTCCAGGCTGCGGTGCTTCAGCATCTTCTCTTCCGCTACACGCGGCTGGACGTCATAAGGTTCATCTACCCGGATGATCTCCGTAGGCGGATGACAGTGATACATCAGGGAATAATCGTTGGAAAAACCCTCGGTGGAGAAAAGCTGCTCGGCATAAAGCGTCCCATTGGGCTGGCGGAATTGTGTATGACGTTTGTGGGGAATGGATCCCAGCTTATAATAATGTGGCATGTAAATGATTTTGTAGGATGTGCAGATAAAAGAAACAGGCAATATGGAAGACCTCCTTCAACTTCCCATCTCCAGCGCCACCATCAGGAAATAATATTTCCAGTTGCGTTTGTCTATCCAATAGGTGAAATTGCGGAAGTATGGCATACGATAAAGTTAATAAATCTTAATTTACAGCCGAAATAATTAGCATGCGCACTTTGACGACGGCCGGTCTGATCGTGATAAAGGACCGGAAATTATTACTGGCATTCAGCAACAACAAACAGGCTTTTTATCTCCCTGGCGGCAAGGCGGACGAGGGAGAATCTACGGAAGACGCCCTCCGGCGGGAAGTCAGCGAAGAGCTGGACATCACGCTGCACCCGGAAAAGATACGGTTCTATACCCATATCACAGCCCCTGCCTTCGGGGAGCTTGATGGCATCATCATGGAACAGGACTGCTTTCTTTGTGATCTGCACCGGCAGCCAACCCCCTCGGCCGAGATTGGCGATCTCCGCTATTTCAATACACATACCTATCGGGATCAACCCCAACAGGTGCCCGGCGTAGTGATGGTCATGCACCAGCTACAGGCAGACGGCCTCATCGATTAAAAATGAATTATCATGCTACACATCGGCCTTATATCGGATACCCATCATTTCCTGGACGAAAATATCTTTCGTCATTTCGAAGCCTGCGACGAGATCTGGCATGCAGGAGACTTCGGCACTGCCCAACTGGCCCGGCGCCTCTCATCCTTCAAACCGCTGCGCGGCGTATATGGCAACATCGACGGACAGGATATCCGAAGCCTCTACCCTGACAAGTTGAGATGGACCTCCGAAGAGGTCGATGTATATATGACCCACATCGGCGGCTATCCTCCCCGCTATAACCCAACGGTAAAAAAAGAGCTCCGGGCCAACCCTCCGGGCTTGTTCATCTGCGGCCATAGCCACATCCTCAAGATCATGTACGATGACAAGCTGCAATGCCTGCATATGAACCCCGGCGCCGCCGGCAACCAGGGATGGCACAAGGTCCGTACCATCGTACGTTTTACCATCGATGGGAAAAATATGCGGGATTGTGAGGTGATAGAGCTGGGACTGCGCTGATCATGGGCCGGTGAGTCAACGACGGTCAAAGGTACTCCAGTATCTTGCTCCGCAGCTCATTCGGCTTGAAAGGCTTGCTGACAAAATCATTCATGCCACAGGCAAGTATGTCCTGCAATATCTCGTTCCTGGGAGAAGCCGTAACGGCTATAATGGGAACTTCTTTAAAATGCTTGCGGATCTTACGGGTACAGGCAAATCCATCCAATACAGGCATCTGCACATCCATAAGGATCAGGTCATATCTTTTTCTGCTGACAAACTCGATCGCCTGCCAGCCATCCGCCACTACATCCAGATCAGCCCCCCATCCCGTTATAAAACGTCGCGCAATATTAGCGTTAAAAGTATTGTCCTCCGCCAGCAGGATCAGCTTATTGCGGAATGGCTCGTTGCTCTTACCCGCCGCCTTCTGCACAGGAGCAGCCTGCTCAGTCGCATTGCAAGGCTGAAGTAGAACGGTGAAATTGAAATTGGATCCCTTCCCCAATTCACTCTCTACAACGATGGCGCTGTCCATCAGCTCTACAAGCCTGGCCGATATGGAAAGCCCCAGGCCGGTGCCGCCATACAGCCGGGTGGTATTGCTGTCCGCCTGCGTGAACTGCTCGAATATCTTATCCTTCTTCTCCTCGGCAATGCCGATGCCGGTGTCGATGACGGAAAATTTAGTGACATAGGCAGCGCCTCTTTCTTCTATCAGCGATATCTTTAGCTTCACCGACCCTTCCCGGGTGAATTTTATGGCATTGCTGATCAGGTTGTTCAATACCTGCGATAGCCGGAAATTATCTCCCTTCACCATAAAAGGCATCTTTTCGTCGTATTCCACATCGAATACGATGCTCTTTTCCCTGGCCTTATAGCTAAAGGATTGATACAAGCTCTGCGAAAGCTCCCTGAGATTGAAGTCGATGGCCGATAGCTCGATCTTTCCGGAATCCAGCTTGGTAAAATCAAGGATATCGTTGATAATATGCAGAAGGCTTTCCCCCGAGAATTGTAAAGTACGCAGATCCTCTTGTTGATCCTCCCTGGGATTGCCCTGTAACATTAAATGCGTAATGCCGATGACGGCATTCAACGGTGTCCGTAATTCATGGCTCATGACGCTCAGGAACTGCGACTTGGCCTTGGCGGCCTGTTCCGCCTTTTCCTTCATTTGCAACAGCTCCTCTTCCCGCTGACGGCGGGAAGAGATATCCCTTATAAAAGCACTGTAATAGGACTCATTCTCATCCCGTATGCCCGTGATCGTTAGCTCGATGGGGAATTCCCCGCCGCCTTTTCCGACAGCCGTAAGTTCCGTGCGCTGGTTGACGAAGGACTCGTTCGTCCAGCCTGGAAAATCCTTGATCGTCCCCGCCAGCAGCCGGCCCTTCATCTCTTCTTCCGTGTACCCGAATATCTCTTCAGCCGCCCGGTTCCAATGGATGATATGCCCCACCTCATCTACCAGGACAATGGCATCCATTGCCGAAGAGATCACGCCGCTGAGCATGATCTCGTTCTTACGGAGCAATTTCTGCGTCCGCTCGTTCTCCTTTATTTTCTGATCCAGCGCAATGTTCAGCTGTTCGGATTCAGCCAGCTTTTCCAGAAAGACCTGCTCTATCTGCGCCTGTGTAAATATGCCCAGATGCTCACGATCGACGATCTCCTTGGGTATCAACGTAAGCATATAAGGAAAAGATTCCAGCTCTTTATAGCTCCTGGAGAAGGCCTCATATCTCTTTTCAAAGATCTTTCCTGCCAGCGCTTCCCCATAATTACCGCCGACGAATTGAAAGACCTCGAAGCTGAGGAATTGCAGCTTGCGGAATATCTCTACCTCCCTGATTCGCTCCTGCAGCTCGTCCAGCTCCTTTAGTTTCTTTTCTACATAACCTTCTCCCGCGCGACCGAATTTATCACTCACATCGTCGAGGAAGCCGCGCAGGAATTCAATAGCCAGGGTGTTCTTCTGCTCGCTCTCCTTTACAAAAAGTATATTGAAAATAGCATCCTGCAGTATGCCGGGAAACCGTTGACGTACGCTCTCCCGGAGGGCATCGCGGGTAAATTGCTTCGACTCGAAAGTGGTGAGATATTTTTCGAAAAGGAGATAGGTATTGAAGACCTCTTCCACCTTTTTCCCCGATGCCTTGTGCCCCAGCTCTATCAGCTGAGGAGCGGTAGCCGAAATAGGGATACAGGAAATAAGATAATCGAACAGGCACCTGTATAAACGGGAACGCGCATCCGAGTTCGCCCGGACCACGCCCTTATTTTTTCCTTTGAGGAGATTCTTTAACATGAAAAGACCATCAGCTATGCCCCCTTACTGGCCTTGTAAATGGAATAAAACCCAAGACCGGACAAGCCCCAGGCCATAAGGGCAGCTCCATGACGCCGAACCAATATCCCGCTGCG
>DASZWE010000191.1:0-21183 GCA_035546735.1 Puia sp. | reverse complement strand
GTGGTAAAGAGCGTACGCGGTCTCTTCGAGGACCTGGAAATGAACGACGCCCCCGGCACCAGTCTTCAGCAGCTGATCAGGAACCCGGGCAATAATTATTTTGTTGTAAAGGCGGATACGATCCCGAACAAGGATTCCCTGGTATTCTATCTTCAGGATGAATTCGCGGATTTTGGCGTCCTGACGGACTGCAAGCTGGGCGCCTATAGCTATGCCGACAAGAAATTCGTATACGAGGAGTTCCTTCCCTCTCCTGCCTCACGCTATGCAGCTTCCAAGGCGACCTTAAAGGACCTGCCGGTGCTGGCGGATGACTATGACTATATTCTCCTGTACTTTCCCCATCGCCATGAATATATCCTGGAACAGATGGATTTTTGGATCATCAGCAGCGCCGTCCTCTTTATCGCCCTCATCGGGCTGGCCATCAGCCTTTTTTACTTCTATCGCCAGAAGTTCCTGGCCGAGATACAAAAGGATTTTGTCAACAACTTTACCCACGAGTTCAAAACCCCGCTGGCCGTCATGAAGATAGCCTCGGGCGTCCTGACCCAGGACAATATCCACCATCAGCCGGACAGGCTCGAACGTTATGTCACGATCATAAAAAATCAGACAGAACACCTCCAAAGCCAGGTGGAACGGCTTTTGAAGGCAGCTTCCTCGGAATCCAAGAACCTCCCTTTAAAAAAGGAGCACATCGACGCGAGTCAGCTGATCGAACAGGCCCTTAGTAAGGTACAGCCGCTGATAGAAGAAAAAAGAGCCAAGATAGAGCTGAAAATGGAAGAAAGCAGAGGAGAAATTCATGCCGATAAGGCCCACCTGGAGCTGGCGGTGGTCAATCTGCTGGAAAATGCCCTGAAATACTCCGCCGAACCCCGGATCGTCGTGGAAACCGGCAATGCGGAGGATGAATTCTTTATTTCCGTAAAAGATAACGGCGTCGGCATTGAAAAAAAATATTTGAAAAGCATCTTTAAGAAGTTTTATCGCGTACCTACTGGTGATATCCACAATGTAAAAGGATTCGGCCTGGGACTTAATTTCGTCAAACGGATCATCGACGCTCATAATGGAAAGATCCGTGTCAACAGTCTCCCCGGCATCGGTACCGAGTTCCGATTATTTATTCCTCTCAATTAAGAAATTATGCAACAACCCCCTAAAGTAAAAGTGCTGCTGGCTGAAGACGACCTTTCCCTCGGATATGTAATAAAGGATAATCTCATGGATGCAGGCTATGACGTGGTGCTGTGTCCGGATGGACAGTCCGCCATCGATAAGTTCGATAAAAATGAGTTCAGCATTTGCCTGCTGGATGTCATGATGCCCAATAAGGACGGATTTGCCGTTGCCAAAAAGATCCGGCAGCAGAGCGACATCGTACCCATTCTCTTCCTCACGGCCAGGTCGATGGAAGAAGATAAGATCAAGGGATTCCAGAGCGGCGCCGACGACTATATCACCAAGCCCTTCAGCATCCAGGAGCTGCTGATGCGTATGGAAGTGTTCCTCCGCAGGACCCGCAAAATGCACTCCGACAAGTCCGTATTCTTCACCGTCGGCAATCTCCGGTTCTCCTACACCGACCTCAAGCTCACCATCGACAAAGAAATATTCAACCTCACTCAGAAGGAGGCCGACCTGCTTAAATTCCTTTGCGAACACTCCAATCGCATCCTGAAGAGAGAAGAGGTATTGCTGAATGTATGGGGCAAGGATGACTATTTCCTGGGCAGAAGCATGGACGTGTTCATTACCAAGCTGAGAAAATACTTCAAGGCGGACCCGCATGTGAACCTGGAGACCATCCACGGCGTGGGCTTTCGTTTCAATACTCCACAGGCTTAGAATATCCTAAGGTATCTTCTATAAGACATTTGCTTAACAATTCGTTTAAGCAACAGCAAAGCATTTTGAACGTTATGTTCCTTTACGCTCAGCTGTTGGGATCTATATATGTTGTAATTTTAGCATATACCCTATCCCACAGCCGGGCGGACCCGAACTTAACCCCTGATTAACATTAAAATAAAATATGTTTGCGCACTCAAAAACGCTAACACAACCTATGCACAAGAAATGGATCGTCCTGGTATTAGGTTCTTTTTTCATAAGTATTTTTCTGGAGGCCCAGCCCCGCCAGGACTCCGTACGCCTGACCTTGCCCGAGGCTGAGACGATGTTCCTGGACAGCAATTTTCAATTATTGGCCGCCCGGTACGACATCGACGCCAGCAAGGCCCAGATCATCCAGGCCCGTCTGTGGCCCAATCCCAATTTTTCCATCGGCCATGCGCTCTACTCCGGCACATTAAACAAGTTCTTCCCCGTAGGCGCCAATGATGAGACAAATGCAGGTCTTACGCAGCTGATACTGCTGGCAGGCAAACGCAACAAACAGGTGAAGCTGGCGCAGGCAAACGCACAGCTCACCGAATACCAGTTCTTCGATCTGATGCGTACGCTGAAGTATACCTTGCGGACGGATTTCTTCCGCATTTATTACCTGCAGCAGTCCGCCAGGGTCTATGATGAAGAGATAAGGGCCCTTCAGCAGATCGTGAACGCATTCAACGAGCAGGCCGGTAAAGGATACATTGCCGAAAAAGAGGTCATCCGCATACGCGCCCAGCTTTACAGCTTCCAAAGTGAATACAGCGGCCTCATCGCCCAGATCAACGATGTACAAAGCGAGCTAAGACTTATATTGCAGGTAAAGCCGTCTGTATTTATCAATCCTGTCACAGACTCCCTCGTGCTGGATAAGCTGGACCCCGCACAATACTCATTGAATACGTTGATGGATTCCGCCTACCACAATCGTACGGATCTGCAGATCGCACGTACCAACTCAAATATCAGCCGGCTGAACTACGATTATCAGAAGGCCCTGGCTGTCCCGGACCTGAGCCTTGGCATCGTATATGACGAGGCCGGCAGCTTCCTGAACAACTATGTAGGCGTCGGCGCCTCCATCGACCTCCCTTTCTTCAATCGTAATCAGGGTAATATCAAATCCGCCAAGGCGCAAATTGCCAGCTCGCTGGCCTCGCAGAAGAGCGCACAGGCCACCGTGGAGGAGAATGTATCGGCATCCCTGCAAAAGGCTTTTGCCCAGGATAAGCTCTACCATACCATCGACCCGAAGTTCCAGGGTGATTTCCAAAGAATGCTGCACGAAGTGGTAACGAATTATGAGAAGCGGAATATCAGCATCCTGGACTTCCTGGACTTTTACGATTCATTCAAGCAGAATACCCTGCAGCTGAATTCCATACAGTTCAACAGGGTCAGCGCTTTCGAGGACATCAATTATTACACCGGTACCAGTTTCTTTAATTGATCTATTAAATTCTATTTATAAAAAACGCTCAGATGAACCATACTCTTAAACAATATGCGGTCCATTGCATGATAGCTTCTTCAGCCATATTGTTTTTTGCATTACCCGGATGTAAAGGAGGCAATGCGGAAAGTCCCGCGGCGGGGAAAAGCTCATTTGTACTGCCAGACAGCATTGCGAAGACCATTCATATCGACAGCGTCATCTCATCCCGGGTGGTGAACTCCATTACCCTCACCGGAAAAGTAACTTTCAACGAAGACAATGTAGCCAAGATCTATCCCCTGGTCAGCGGAAGCATCTCGGATATCAAGGTCATGCTGGGCGACTATGTACAGGCGGGACAGACGCTGGCCCTTATCCGCAGCTCGGAAATGGCGGGCTATAGCAGCGACCTTGTAACGGCGCAGACGAATGAGGCTGTCGCCAAAAAGAACCTGGATGCGGCAAAGGATATGTTGAAGAGCGGTCTTGCCTCGGCGAGGGATTCTATTGCCGCGCAGGCCAGCTATGATCAGGCGGTGGCAGCCCTGAAAAAAGCGCAGCAGGTGCTGCAGCTCAATGGCGGCAGCCTCAACGGTCAATACCAGGTCAAAACTCCCATCAGCGGCTTTGTCGTGGAAAAGCAGGCTACCAACAATATGGCGCTCCGCCCCGACAACAGCAGCAATCTGTTCACCATCTCCGATCTGAAAAATGTCTGGGTCATCGCCAATGTATACGAATCCAGCATCGCGCTGATAAAATCCGGCGATAGCGTCAACGTGACCACTCTCTCCTATCCGGGAAAAATGTTCAAAGGCAAGGTGGATAAGATCATGAATGTGCTGGACCCTACGAACAAGGTCATGAAAGTGCGCATCGTGCTGCCCAATCCGGACTATCTGCTCAAGCCCGAGATGTTTGCCAGCGTGATCCTGAACAATACGGAAAATAAGAAGATGCTGTCCATTCCCAGCACGGCGCTGATCTTCGACAACAGCCAGTATTATGTGCTGGTGTATACGAGTCCTTCCGATATCAGGATACGTCCCGTACAGGTGGAGAGTACGATAGGCGATAAGACATATATATCCAGTGGTCTTTCCGAAGGTGAGAAAGTTATCACGTCGCAGGCCCTGTTGATCTACCAGGAACTGAACAGCTAGTATTCCTAAACATTAGCAAATGAACAAAGTATTAAAAGGTATTCTCGCCTTTTCGCTCAAAAATAAATATTTCATCTTTTTCGCCACGGCACTGCTGGCCGTCTACGGGTACTTTACCTTCCAGAAAATGCCTATCGAGGCCTTTCCGGATGTTACCAATACGGAGATCACCATCATTACACAATGGCCGGGAAGAAGCGCCGAAGAAGTAGAAAAGTTCGTAACCATTCCCATCGAGATCACGCTGAACCCGGTGCAGAAAAAGACCAGCCTCCGGAGCACCAGCATCTTTGGTCTCTCCGTCGTAAAGCTCATTTTCGATGATGACGTCACCGACAGCTACGCCCGTCTGCAGGTCAACAATCTGCTGCCCAACGCCGAGCTGCCGGATAATGTCAATCCTCAGGTGCAGCCTCCCACGGGTCCGACGGGAGAGGTATATCGTTATACCCTGGAAAGCAGCTTCCGTAGTCCACGGGAACTAAAGACCCTGCAGGACTGGGTAGTGGATCGCGAGCTCCGTTCCGTCCCCGGCATCGCCGATATCGTAAGCTTCGGCGGTATGGTAAAGACATACGAGATCCGGGCCAATCCCCAGAAGCTGGCCGACATGGGCATCACGCCGCTGGATATATCCAATGCTGTCAGCAAGAGCAATATCAACATCGGCGGAGACGTCATCAATAAGAACTCACAGGCCTACGTGGTCAGGGGCATCGGTATCCTGAACGACATCAACGAGATCAAGAACATCATCGTCGAGAATATCAACGGCATTCCCATCCTGGTCAAGGACATCGCGGATGTGGAAATATCCAATCTTCCCCGTCTGGGAGAAGTAGGCAGGACGGACGCCAACGACAGCACCGGCACGCGAATATTACGGAACAACCCGGATGCGGTGGAAGGCATCGTGCTGATGCGAAAGGGAGAAAACCCCGACGATGTGATCAAGGGACTGAAGGCAAAGGTCAAAAAGCTGAATGAGCGGGTGCTGCCTCCGGACACCCGCATCGTTCCGTTTTACAACAGGGAGGACCTGATCCATTACGCCACCCATACGGTATTGCACAATCTGATAGAAGGCATATTGCTGGTGACATTGATCGTATCCCTGTTCATGTTCAACTGGCGGACCACGCTGATCGTGTCCATCATCATTCCGCTGTCACTGCTGTTCGCCTTTATCTGTCTGCACCTGATGGGCATGTCCGCGAACCTTCTGTCCCTGGGCGCTATCGACTTTGGGATCATCATCGATGGGGCAGTGGTGATGGTGGAAGGGCTCTTCGTGCTGTTGGATCATAAGGCCAAAGAGGTCGGCATGGACCGGTTCAACCGTCTGTCCAAGATGGGAATGTTGCGAAAGAAAGGCGCCGAGCTGGGGAAAGCCATTTTCTTTACCAAGCTGATCATCATTACGGCCCTGCTGCCCATATTCTCCTTCCAGAAGGTAGAAGGAAAGATGTTCTCTCCCCTGGCCTATACGCTTGGCTTTGCCTTGCTGGGGGCCCTGATCTTTACGCTGACCCTCGTGCCGGTGCTGGTGAATGTATTGCTGCGGAAAAATGTACGGGAAAAGCACAATCCTTTTACACATTTCCTGCAGGCCAGGATCATGGGCGGGTTCCGGTTTGTCTTCCGGCATAAGAGATCTTCCATCCTCGTGGCCACAGCAGTGATCGCAGTGGGTCTGTATTCCTTCAAGTTCCTTGGATCGGAGTTCCTGCCCGAGCTCAACGAAGGGTCTATCTGGGTGCGCGCTACTCTCCCCTACAGCATCTCCCTGGATTCATCTGTCTCCAGGGCGCAACAGATGCGGGCCATTATGATGCGATTCCCCCAGGTGAAAAGGGTGATGTCACAGACAGGGCGACCGGATGATGGAACGGACGTGGCGGGCTTCTATAACAACGAGTTTGGCGTGCAGCTGTATCCGCAGGAGGAATGGAAGCCGGAGATAACCAAGGACGAGCTCATCGAGCAGATGCGTCAGGCTTTGTCCGTGGTGCCGGGCGCTGATCTGAACTTTTCGCAGCCCATCATGGACAATGTGGAAGAGGCCGTATCGGGTGTAAAAGGTTCTATCTGTGTAAAGATCTTTGGGGATTCGCTCGATTATATGGAGACGCAGTCCAACAAAGTGTATGACATATTGAAGAATATCCGGGGTATCGAGGACCTGGGCGTCATCAAGAACATCGGTCAGCCCGAACTGGACATCGACCTGGATCAAAGCAGGATGGCCATCTATGGCGTATCTGCGGCGGATGCCAATGCGGTGATCGAAATGGCCATCGGCGGCAAGGCGGTGACACAGCTGTATGAGGGCATTCGGAAGTTCGATATCCGTATCCGATTCCCCGAGAACTCGCGTGCTACGGAAGAAGACATCGGCAATCTGCTGGTGCCTACGCAATCCGGCTCCAAAGTACCTATCCGGGAGATCGCCCGGATCAGTCAGAAGACAGGCCCCTGTCTTATCTTCCGGGATGACAACGAGCGCTATTCCGCCGTCAAGTTCTCCGTGAGGGGAAGGGATATGGGCAGCACCATTGCCGAGGCGCAGGAAAAGGTCGGCGAGGTGGTAAAGCTGAAAAGAGGATATAATATGGTATGGCAGGGCGATTTCGAGAATCAGCAGCGTGCATCCAAACGCCTGGCTGAGGTGGTGCCCATCAGTCTCCTGCTGATATTCCTCCTGCTGTTCGTTATGTTCGGCAATCTGAAGGATGCGGGGCTGGTATTCCTCAATGTGCCCTGCGCCGTGGTGGGGGGTATCTTCGCCCTGCTGATCACAGGGACCAATTTCAGCATTTCGGCGGGTATCGGGTTTATTGCGCTGTTCGGGATCTGTATATTGGAAGGCGTGCTGCTGATCACGGCCTTTAAATACAACCTGGAAAGGATAAAGGGTACCGAGAGTCCATTGTATACCTCCATCAAGCTCGGGGTCAATGACCTGATCCGTCCTGTATTGATGACGGCGCTGATGGCTACCATCGGACTCCTGCCGGCGGCTATCTCTACAGGCATCGGCTCGGAGAGTTCCAGACCGCTGGCCAGGGTGGTGATCGGAGGGCTGATATGCGCTACTATCTTTTCGCTGCTGATCTTCCCGCTGGTGTTCTTCTGGTCCTATCGAAAGGTGGATACCAGGCATCAGGGTGAAGAGAATGTGAAATCATAAAGAAATATTCATTTTGAGATTACACCGGTAGTCCTAACTTTACCTTCATATGAAGGGTATAAAGTTGCTACTATCCTGTCTCTTACTGGCGGGTCAATCTGAATATGCCCAGGAAGCATTCAATAAAGTGGATAGCGGCATATCCGGCTTTTCTTCCTGGAACCGGCTTCCGGTAGGTGATAAGCTGCTGCCAAATGGTCAATTGTTGCATCCGGCGGGGCAAAGTCTCGACCTGCCCGGGGGAAACAGGGTCTTGAACCTGGATTTCGCACGCCGGCAGCATTTCCTCATCGCAAAAGCCAACAGGCGTCTGTCCATCATCGATGCGGGCAGTCTTAAAGAGATCAGCCATTTCGAGTACCCCGACAAGAAAGAAACGGGGTCGATGAATGGACTGGCAGTGGATAGCGATGACTCCACAGTCTATTTCACGGCACTGGAAAAGATCCTGTATATAGGATATATCAACCAATACGGCGTATTCAGGCTAACGAAGAAGGTGGACCTGTCCGTCGGCAGTAAAAAAACAAATCCCCTGGGCATCGGGGTAAGCAACAATATCGCCCTCGTCGCCCTTGCGATTGCCAACAAGGTGGCGGTAGTCGATCTCTCGGAAGGCAAAATGCTGACCACCATCCCTGTAGGCGTTTGCCCATATGCCGTAACCATCAGTAAGGACAAAAAGATCGCATTCGTAAGTAATTTCGGGGGCCCACACCCTTCAAAAGGCGACAGAACGGAGACGTCGGCCGGGACGGATGTTGCGGTGGATGAACAGTCGGTGGCATTGCGCGGCTCTGTTACCGTAATCGATATCCGATCAAGAAAAAAGATAGCAGAGATCGCGACCCGTATCCATCCGGAATCGATGACCTTATCTCCTGACGGAAAATTACTTTACGTCACCGACGATAGCGGGGATGGGATCAGTGTGGTAGATGCGCGATCTTTCAAGGTCATTCATACGATCAATACCAAACCCAATCCTTCCCTGCCTTATGGGAGTCTGACAACGGGTCTGGCATTCAGCGCCGACGGGAAAATATTAATGGCTGCGAATGCCGGTAATAATGCCGTTGCGCTGATCGATCCCAATCACCCTCAGACGGGTCCTTATGGTTTTATTGCAGCAGGCGGCTTCCCCGGAACCGTGTGCACCAGGGGGAACGATTTATTCATAGGCAATGTCACGGGCCTGAAAGGACAAGTGCAAAAGGTTGCGCTACCCGGCAACAAGACCGAGCTGGATAATTATACGGCAGTGGCGGAGAATGGGTTTCATTTCAGCGAGATCCTCCGGGCCCAAACTCAAGCCAGTCTGAACGTCAGACCCAAAACTATTCCCGACAATCCCGGAGAGCCCTCTCTTATAAAACATGTGGTATACATCATCCGGGAAAATAAGAAATTCGACCAGGTGCTGGGAGACTTCGGAAAGGGGAACTGCGATCCCCGCCTCGTTGAATTTTCAAAATCGATCACTCCCAACACGCATGATCTTGCCAAACAATATGTCCTGCTGGACAACTATTATTGCAACGGGGTCAATTCCAGCGACGGGCATCAATGGGAGATCCAGGGGATCACTACCCCCTATCATGAAAAGGATTTTTCAAATGGACATTGCGCCTATGATTTTGGTACGGACCCCTTGTGTTATGCGGGTTGTGGCTTTATCTGGGATCATCTGCTGCGGAAAGGCATTTCATTCCGGAATTTTGGCGAGACGGACCTGGCGGAAATAACGAAGGGAAAGAGCTGGACGGATCTGTATAATTCCTGGAAAAACAACAACGACTCTGCGGCATACAAATGCGTATACCAGATCGGAACGTTGAAAAAATACAGCGATATGCGTTACCCGGGCTGGAACCTGGATATTCCGGACCAGATCAGGGCCGACGTATTTATCAAAGCCCTTCAGGAATATGAAGCAGCGGGAAGCCTGCCGCAATTCACCATCGTATATTTACCGAATGACCATACGAGTGGATATAACGAGCATGCCCCTACTCCCCGGGCTTATGTAGCGGACAATGATCTGGCCACCGGGAGGGTGATCGAAGCGCTGTCAAAAAGCTCTTTTTGGAAGGATATGCTGGTAATTGTGAATGAAGACGATCCTCAAGGCGGTACAGACCATGTAGACGGGCATCGGTCCTTTTGTCTGTTGGCCGGACCTTATGTAAGACGGGATACTGTCATCAGCACTTTTTACAACCAGTCGTCCGTACTGCATACCATTTGCCAGATCTTTGGCGTACAGCCTATGAATCAGATGGTGGCATTTGCTCCTTTGATGACCGGGTGTTTCCAGGACCTCCCCCTACCTATGGTTTATAAATGTCTGACACCCGATGTCGCCATCAACGAGATGAATCCCCCCAAGGCAATGATCAGGAATAAAACGACGGCGAGGCTGGCTCCCCTCACGCAGCGAATGGATTTCTCCAGGCCCGATCTTATCGATAAGGACGCTTTGTTATTCAGTCGATATGTATGGTCTACCCTGTATGGCGACAGGCCTTTTCCGACAGCGTATTTCGGGGCGCATGGAAAGGGTTTAAAAGCACTGGGTCTGAAAAAAGACCCTGCCTTTAAGGATGAGGATGATTGACGGGACTTATATTTGTAGTATGTCCGGAAAACCAGCTATCCTTTCCCTGGCTATACTGCTGCTCATAAAAGACCCCCTCACGGCGCAGGACTTCTTTAAGCCCTCTCCCAATTACAACCCCGGCAGGGTGAATGGGGTGGTTATTGCCGAAGCCGCCATCGGTACGGTCGTCACCATCGGTCTCAATTACCTCTGGTATAAAAAGTTTCCCCGCAGCAAGTTCCACTTTTTCAATGACAACAACGAATGGCTCAATATGGATAAGATGGGCCATGCGACGACGGCTTATAATGTGGCGGCGATCCAAAGCGACCTGTTGCGATGGGGGGGCGTGAAGCCGGGCGTGGCCGCAATGGCGGGGACGCTGACGGCACTGGGATTTCTCACCATGGTGGAGATCATGGATGGTCATTCGGTGAAATGGGGCTTTTCCAGGGGAGATATGCTGGCCAACCTGGCGGGCTGTATGCTGTTCGAAAGTCAGCAGCTCATGTGGGGGCAACAGCGCATCAGCCTGAAATACTCTTATCATCATACGCTGTTTGCCCATTATGCACCGGGCGAGCTGGGTCGTAATCTGCCGCAACGGATGCTAAAGGATTACAATGGACAGACCTATTGGCTGTCCGTGAATATCGGCAGCTTTCTCCCGGCCAGCAGCGGTTTTCCCAGCTGGCTGAATGTGGCGGCGGGCTATGGGGCGGAGGGGATGATCGGCGGCGTGAAAAATCCTTCGGAGATCAACGGACAGCCCATTCCCGGGTTTAAACGCTACCGTCAGTTCTATTTTACCTTCGATACGGACCTCTATCGCGCGAATGGCTTGTCGCCATTGGATGTTACGCTACTCAAGCTGAACCGCACGTTTAAAATGCCCGCGCCTGCGCTCGAATGGAACAAGGAAGATGGACTAAAAGGGCATTGGATTTATTTTTAAGGTTTTGAGAGCATTCCGCATAATCGGGTTCCCCCTTTCGTTATTTTTGTTCATCACATTAGCCATCATAAAATTCGCTGAATGGATTCGAACATGCTGATCATTGCCATTGCCTTTGCCATACTGGTGGCAGGCGTGCTGGTTTATTTATTCCTCAAGCAACGCAAGGAGCTCAAACAGGCGCAGCAACAGGGACCCGCGGGTGGCGGGAAGGAGGATGCGGCTACGCGTCCGCTGCAGCTGCAGGCTTATGAGCGGCTGATATTGCTTGTCGACCGTATAGCGTTACCGAATCTTATCCAACGGGTGGCGCAGCCGGAGCTGAGCGCCCGGGAAATGCAAAGCCTGCTCATCCATACTATCCGGCAGGAGTTCGAGCATAATATCACGCAGCAGATCTATGTGTCGGCGGAAGCCTGGGATGCGGTGCGTAATTACAAGGAGCAGAATTTACTCATTATCAATCAAATAGCCTCTTTCCTTCCGCCCGACGCCACAGGGCATGATCTGAGTAAGCATATACTGGACCTGCTGGTGCAAAATCCGAAAGCGTCTTTGCAGAATATCGTGTCGGATGCGCTGAGCTATGAGGCGAAGAAGATCATGTAGTTATGGAGGTGGGTGTCAGGGGGCAAAGAAAGTATTTTGCCGGGAAAAATTTGTATTTTTGATGTGTGGAACCTATAGTTAACATAGAAGGCTATAAAATCCTGCAGGATTCGGAAGCGGCCTGGCGTGTTGTAAAAGAGTATCCCTACCCACCCACTCCTTCCGAAAAACAGGTTACAGAGGATAAAAGATAACAAGTATCTTTAGCTACCTCTTATAACCATCTTATGAATCAAGCTCTCAGCGCACTCCTTATCATACTTTTTTTATTACCGGCTTTTTTCTTTAGAATAGGTATTTTTCTGCCGATGACGAGAAAAAATGAAGATGCGCAGGTGATACATGATATTATCAGCAGGAATGTCAGTAAAGTATTGTCTAAGCTGAACTTTACGGAGACGGTGTTCCTTTTTTCCATTATTCTGCTCGTCCTTCATTCTGCATCTTTATTGATTATGTCTCTGGCGGGGGCAAATATTGACTATAGCCTTTTGTTGAATATATTCGCAGGCAAGCAAAATGTGCTGACCAGTGGCTCAAACAATATGTTTCAGCACGAACTTTTATATCTCGAGGAAACAAAAATCAGCGCTTCCAGTTCATTTCATTCGGGAACCGGTGACATAATACATATTCCCGGTGACGTATTTACCATTTTTGGAAAGGAGATCATCAATCTTACTGTCAAATACATCAATTGACTATGCCAGGGAAAAAACTATATACAGACAGCGGTATCGAAGTAAAGGAAGTGTATACAAAAGCCGATCTTGTCACGCCTGACAGCCCGGAGCCAGGCGAATTCCCCTACACACGAGGCGTGCAGCCGGACATGTACCGCGGCAAGCTCTGGACCATGCGTCAATATGCCGGATTCAGCACCGCCGAAGAGAGCAACGAGCGCTACCATTACCTGCTCAGCCAGGGTGTGATGGGTCTGAGCGTGGCTTTTGATCTGCCCACGCAGATCGGGTATGACAGCGACCACCCGCTGGCGGAAGGGGAAGTCGGCAAGACGGGCGTGGCCATCGACTCGATAGAGGACATGCAGACCCTGTTCAAAGGCATCCGCCTGGAAGATGTCTCCACTTCCATGACCATCAACGCCACCGGCTATATCCTGCTGGCGTTCTATACAGCGCTGGCCAAACAGCAGGGGGCCGACCTGAAAAAGATCTCGGGCACCATTCAAAATGACATACTGAAAGAATATGCGGCAAGGGGCACCTATATCTACCCTCCCAAGCCCAGCATGCGTATCATCACGGATATCTTCGAATGGTGCAGCCAGGAGCTGCCCAAGTGGAACACCATCTCCATCTCGGGCTATCATATCCGTGAAGCAGGAAGCACCGCGGTGCAGGAGATAGCTTTTACGCTCAGCAACGGGAAGGCGTACGTGCAGGCAGCCATGGCAAAAGGGCTCGATATAAACGTATTTGGCAAAAGACTTTCCTTCTTCTTCAATGCGCATAACAATCTTTTTGAAGAGGTGGCCAAGTTCAGGGCCGCCCGGAAAATGTGGGCTACTATCATGAAAGAGCTGGGCGCTACGGACCCGGGAGCCATGAAGCTCCGCTTCCACACCCAGACAGGCGGCAGCACGCTGACGGCGCAACAGCCTATGAACAATATCAGCCGGGTGACGGTACAGACATTGGCGGCCGTGCTGGGAGGAACACAGTCCCTGCATACCAATGGATATGACGAAGCGCTCAGCCTTCCTACGGAAGAGGCGGCCAGGATCGCGCTCCGCACGCAACAAATAGTAGCCTATGAATCCGGTGCACCCGACACGGCCGATCCGCTGGCGGGCAGCTATTTTGTAGAGTCCCTCACGCATGCGGTGGAAGAGGAAGCCTGGAAGCTGATGCGACAGATAGATATCATGGGCGGCAGCGTCAGCGCCATCGAACAGGGTTTTATCCAGGAAGAGATTGCCCGGAGCGCTTATGAATACCAGCGACAGGTCGAGACGGGAGAAAAGATCATCGTGGGCGTAAATAAATTCCAGGTCGAAGAGAAGGGTTCCATCCCTGTGTTCCGGGTAGACGATTCCATCCGTCAGATACAGGTGGAGAAGCTGGCCTCCCTGCGTAAGAGAAGGGACCCGGCCCGTTGTGACTCCATTCTCCAGGACCTCAATGATAAAGCGGCGTCGGGAGAGAATATCATGCCTGTCGTCGTCGAGGCAGTCGAAAATTTCTGCACGCTGGGCGAGATCGCCGACACATTGCGGGAGGTCTTTGGAGAATACAAATAACGCTTAGAATACGAATTGGCGACTGCTATTGCCATTCTCTCCGGCCATAGTCAATATATACACGCCATGCGGATAGCCGAACGCAATATCCGACTGTACATCCCCTTCCTGCCCATTGATAAGCTGTCTTGCCAGGGGCTTCCCATCCCGTGACCAGATGCTGAGCTGGCAGGCGCCAGGGCTGGTGAGATGAACCAGGGCCCTTACAGTGCCGCCCGCCGCCATCACGGCTTTTATCCCCGCCCCTCTCCCATCTTCATGTCTGACGGATACGACGGATGAAACATAATGCGTGCCATCCGGCAATGCGGCCTGTATACGATAATAGAGAACGGCAGCCGAAGGGGCTGTAGCATCGGTATACTGATCTGCTGTATTTGTATGGAAAATAGACATAAATCCCCCGGCGCTGGTCGAACGTTCAACGGTGAATTGCGTACCTGCGTCAAATCCAAGCGCATCCCATTGAAGGACCACCTGTTTGCTGTCGTCGGCGCGGGCTGAAAGATTGATGGCTTGCGATGCCAGGACACCCGAGACGGACTGTCCCTGTACGCTGATATTGTCGAAGACCATCCTGCTGGTGCCACCGGGATTGATAGTGGTATTGTAACCATAAATGCGGAATGTGACCTTGGAGGGGATGGCCTGGTAGGCGGACGGAAGGGTAATGGTATAGGTAGCGTAATTATAGGTGATGCTGCCTGTAGCAATGTCCGTAGTATAATTGTCCAGGCTGCTGCGAAGGCTGTAGCTGGTTGGACCGGCGCCCTGCGGTGAGCCTGTATTGCTGCGACGCTGGATCAATGTCACGGTATTCAACACGAGATAATGTCCTGAACTGGCGGTCAGCGTGAACTCCACATATGCATTGGGGTCTATTGTCGAGGTGGAAGGCCAGCCTCCTTCTCCATACCATTCTGAGCCGGCGTTAAAAGAGCTGGTGGGGATGGAAGTTCCAAGAGAGATGGCGCTCACGGAGAGCGATGTGCCTGCAGTACCATTCAGATTGCTGTTCAGGGGCCAGTTGCCGGCATTTTGCGAACGGGCAACGGAAAAGATCATCAGGGTCATCGATAACACAACAAATGCTTTCATACATACGGATTGTTGCCTTGGTATAGGCAATTGAACTGCCAGTTGATATAAGGTTAAGTATCAAGACACTACAAATCTCTCTTTTTGAGCCTATTTCCCATTTCCGGAATGAGCTTCCCTTATCGGGCGATCCCGGCGATGCATTGCACGTCTTTTTCCATAAATAAAAAAACTCATACGAGCACTGTGGAAATGCTCCCTGACACCGTCTCAATTGAAAACACTTCACTATGCAAATCCAGGAAATCTCACGGGCGGATATACTCGATATATTATTCGAGGGCCGCAATAAGGATTATGGCGCCTACGACCTGCGGAAGACCTACAACAGAAGGCTTACCAAGGCGCTGGCAGGGATGGCTTCCATTTGTCTGCTGCTCATCGGCGGTTATACATGGGCGGGAAAAGGGCATGTTTCGAAAATAGCTCCGGTGGTAGTAGACGATGTAACGCTTGCCAATGCCCTGCATGAACAGCCCGTCACCCCACCCCCTGTACCCAAACCACATCTGCAGGTCGCTACTATCCGGGATGCTACTATCCATATCGTACCGGACCAGCAGGTCAAGCCCCAGGACGTGCCCCCGCCCAATGACATACCCGATGAGGTAAAGATCGGGACAGCAACTCATGACGGCGAGCTATCCGGAGATATTGTCGAAGCGCCTTCTTCCGGTAATGGAACCCGGAATGTGATCGAGCAGCCGAAAAGGTCCGAGGAGGACACCAAAGTCTATGAGACCGTCGAGATAGAATCTTACTATCCCGGTGGGGTGGAATCATGGAAAAGATTTTTGCTCAAGAATTTCAGGGTTCCCGATGAAGTCAGCGGAACGGTCATTGTCAAGTTCATTGTCGACAAGGAAGGTAATGTCAGCGATGTAGAAGCCATCAGCGGGCCGGATGAGCTGAAGACCGAGGCCGTACGCGTCATCAAAAAAAGCGGCAAATGGACGCCGGCCATCCAAAACGGACGAAAGGTCAATTCCTATAAGAAACAACCCATCATCGTCCGGCTGGAAAATGAATAGATCCCGACCCTTATTCCCCCAAGCTCAGGCCGCCACTGGCGGCTTCGGGCGTTGCAGCAGGTAAAGCTTTTTCGATATTCAGGGATCTGTCCAGCTCTTTATGTATGTTCATCAGCAGGTTCATATTACTTGACAGCTTGCCCGTCAGCTCGGCGATCTTTTCTTTCGCCTGCGCCAGCTCCTCTTTCAATTGTTGCGCAACAGCAGTCCGTTGCTCCAGCTGTTCCTTTAGCGTTCCTATCCGTTGGTCCGTCTGTTCCCGGTAGTCCTCGAACTTCTGTTTCATCCATAACAGCCCTTTGTAGAGGTTGTTTCCATCCGGCTGTCCCACAAATGTCTGTCCCTCGGGCAATGAGCTTCCGGCCCGTTCGGGGATCACTTCCATCACAGGATTGGCATTCCCGCCGGACTTATCGTTAAGAAAGGCTTCCTCTCCCGGCTCCCCAGCCAGCAACAGCCCCTCATTTTCCAGGATAATACCGGCTCCCCGGAACCTTCTCCGGTGATGTATATAGGTAGTAATTAGCAATACGATAATGAACAAAGGCAGGAATATCCAAAGCAGGATGCGTAGGAATTGCCCAAATTCATAAAAGCTGATGGTCAGTAAATGCATGTTGGAAAATTTTAGGTAAACCTTCTTTCATATTGGTATACAATTATTTAAAACAAACTAAATTAGATTCCTGCGGTGGTGACATTAGAGGGATGGGACTCCAGACGCAAAATTGATACCAAAACAGCGGGGCATTCACGCCAAAAAACCAACCGTTCGCCGACAGGGGACCGGACGGGTTGCCGCCTACATAAAACAGGGCCCGGGTCCTTTAATTTGGTACAAATTTGTAGTCTATAGTCTATAATAAAAACTCATAATCATGAATCTAAAAAGAATGATCGCTCCTGCCGCCCTGGTCATTGGCCTGTTGTCCTTTTCCTCGACCTATGCACAGCGAGGGGATACGGCCGCCATGCGCCAGCGTCAGGAAGCCATGATGAAAAAAATGACGGAAGATCTGAAGCTCACTCCTGTGCAGGTGGATTCATTGACAGCCATTCAAAAGGAGTTCCAGCCCAAAATGCGGGAGATCTTTATGGACCAGTCGCTCAGCAGGGAGGACAGGATGGCGAAGATGCAGCCTTTGAACGAGGAGCGTAACAAGCGGATACAGGCGGTGCTGGGAGACGATCTTTATAAGAAATACCAACAGTGGATGCAGGACAACCGGCCAATGCGAAGACAACAATAAAAAAAGCGCCGTATGGCGCTTTTTTTATTGCTTAACCTTTTTTCTGTTCTTTCGCCCAGGTGTCCCGTAGGGTGACCGTGCGGTTGAATATCATTTTTTCTTCCGAGCTGTCCTTGTCAAGGCTAAAATAGCCCTTGCGCAGGAACTGGTATCGTTCGTCGAATTTAGCGTTCTTCAACGCCGGCTCGGCATAGACGGCGGGCAGGACCTGCAACGAATCCGGATTGATGTAATCTTTGAAGTCCCCTTCTTCGCTGGCGGGGTTCTCTACTTTGAACAGCCGGTCGTACAGCCTTACCTCCGCGGTGATGGCATGAGGAATGCTGACCCAGTGAATGGTGGCCTGTACCTTCATATTGGCATTCTCCCCACCGCTCCTGGTGCCGGGGAGATAGGAGCAGCGCAGCTCCTGGATATTCCCCGCCCCATCCTTGATCACTTCGTCGCACTGGATGATATAAGCGCTCTTCAGACGTACTTTTTGTCCCGGGCTCAGGCGGAAGAATTTTTTGGGCGGATTTTCCATAAAATCCTCCCGTTCGATGTATACTTCCCGGCTAAAGGGAATATCCCGATAGGTCGTATCGGGATCCTCCGGGTTGTCCTCGCTCTTTACCATTTCGACTCCTTCGGGATAATTGGTCAGCACGACCTTTATGGGATCAAAGACCACCATCCGGCGAAGGGCGATCTTGTTCAAATGCTCTCTTATACAGAATTCCAGCAGCCCCACTTCGATGAGGTTATCCCTTTTCTGTACCCCGATCCTTTCAGCAAACATACGAATGCTCTCGGGGGTATACCCTCTTCTTCTCAGCCCTGAGATGGTGGGCATGCGGGGGTCATCCCAGCCCGTCACATGCTTCTCGTTCACCAGCTGCAAGAGCTTCCGCTTGCTCATCACGGTATAGCTGAGGTTCAGCCGGGCAAATTCGTATTGATGGGAAGGGAATATCTCCAGCTTGTCGATGAGCCAGTCATACAGGGGGCGGTGAGGCACGAATTCCAGCGTACAGATGGAATGGGTGATATGCTCAATGGAGTCGCTCTGTCCATGCGCAAAGTCGTACATGGGATAGATAACCCAGCTGTCCCCTGTACGGTGGTGATGGGCATGCTTGATCCTGTAGAGGATAGGATCCCGCATGTGCATATTCGGCGAGCTCATATCGATCTTAGCCCGCAATACCTTTTCCCCGTCCTTGTATTTGCCCGCCCGCATATCATCAAACAGCTGCAGGTTCTCCTCCACGCTGCGGTTACGATAAGGGCTGTCCTTTCCAGGCTCCGTCGGGGTGCCCTTTTGCTGCGCTATCTGCTCGCTGGTGCTGTCGTCCACATAAGCCAGTCCTTTTTTGATAAGGGCAATGGCGAACTGGTATAATTGTTCGAAATAGTCGGAGGCATACAGCTCATTGGCCCATTCATAGCCGAGCCAGCGTATGTCTTCCTTGATGCTGTCCACATATTCGGTGTCCTCTGTTACAGGGTTGGTATCGTCAAAACGAAGATTGGTCTTACCCCCATATTTCCGGGCAAGTCCGAAATTAAGACAGATGGATTTGCTATGACCGATGTGCAGATAGCCGTTGGGTTCCGGCGGGAATCGTGTCAGGATAGTCTTGTACCTGCCTGCCTCCAGGTCGTCCTCGACAATCTCTTCCAGGAAATTAAGGGATTTTTCTTCTTCTTTTTTGATCTCGTTCATTGGGCAAATTTACGATCTTTTCCCGAACAGCAGGCTACCGATCCTGACCATGCTGCTGCCCTCCCGAATGGCGATCTTATAGTCTCCGCTCATGCCCATGGACAAGTAAAAATGCTGATCGGGTGAGGTTTCCGCCTGCCCAAAATGCTTATCAAAAAGTGCCTTTAATGCCTTGAACTCTTCCCGGATCTTTGCTTCATCCTCCGTAAAGGATGCCATTCCCATCAATCCACGGAGACGAATATGCTTGAATGCATGCGGCTCATTACGGACGTTATGCATCAATTCATCCAGCTCGGCAGCGTCCAGCCCGAACTTTGTTTCTTCCCGGGCGATATGCACCTGTAAAAGGCATCCGATGATCCTGTTATGACGGGCTGCCTGTTTTTCGATCTCCTGCAAGAGCCGGAGGCTGTCCACGCCATGGATCAAATGCACAAAAGAAGCAATGTATTTTACTTTATTGGACTGAAGATGTCCTATGAAATGCCAGCGTATGTCGTCCGGCAGCTGCGGCTGCTTGTCCGCCAGCTCCTGTACGTAATTCTCCCCGAAATCCCGCTGCCCCAATCCATACAGCGCTCTGATAGCTTCCACGGGCTTTGTCTTGGAGACGGCTACCAGCTCTATGCCGGGGCCCAGCTCGTTCCGGATGTTCTTATACGTCGTCTGAAGATCGTCCCTGTCCATTATGGTACAAAGGTACTAAAAGGGTGCTACTTCTGAACGAGCCACAGGCTCTTTGGCCGAAGGCCAGTAATTGGATCTTTCCGGAACCCGGTTTATTTTTTTCAAGAGACACGGGGGCCTGAGAGTATGGTCCGCCCGATGACAATGCGCTGCACTTCGCTGGTCCCCTCATAGATCTGGGTGATCTTCGCATCCCGCATGAGCCGCTCCACGTGATATTCCTTTACATATCCGTATCCTCCGTGTACCTGTACGGCCTCCGTGGCGGTCCACATGGCTGTCTCCGACGCATATACCTTCGCCATGGAGGAGCTGAGGGCATAGTCCAGGTGATTGTCCTTTTCCCAGGCAGCGCGCAAACAAAGCAGACGGGCCGCCTCGATGCGGGTAGCCATATCCGCCAGCTTGAACTGGATGGCCTGGTGATGCATGATCTCCTTTCCAAAGGCTTTTCTCTCCCTGGAATAGTTCAGGGCCAGCTCATAGGCGCCGCTGGCAATGCCCAAAGCCTGGGAGGCAATTCCGATGCGACCGCCGGCAAGCACCTTCATAGCAAACTTGAAACCAAAACCATCCTCCCCTATCCTATTGCGCTTCGGCACTTTTACATCCATGAACTGGATGCTATGCGTATCACTGCCACGGATACCTAATTTATTTTCCTTGGCTCCCACAGTGACCCCGGGTGAGCTCTTTTCCACGATAAAAGCATTGATGCCATGACTGCCCCTGGAGACATCCGTCTGGGCCATCACGAGATAGACGGAAGCAGAACTGCCATTGGTGATCCAGTTCTTGGTCCCGTTGAGCAGGTAATGATCACCTTTATCTTCCGCAATGGTCCGCTGTGAGGTGGCGTCGCTGCCGGCTTCGGGCTCGCTCAATAAAAACGCCCCGATATAGAGCTGCCCGTCCTTCAAGCCCTGGGCCAGCGGGACCAGGTATTGCTGCTTCTGTTCTTCCGTACCATATTTTTCAAGTCCCCAGCATACGAGACTGTTGTTGACGCTCATGCATACGCTGACACTGGCGTCTATCTTGCTGATCTCCTCCATCGCCAGGACATAGCTCATCGTATCCATCCCCGCCCCCCCGTATCGGGGATCCACCATCATACCCATCAAGCCCAGCTCCGCCAGCTTGCAGACCTGCTCCCTTGGGAAACGCTGGTGTTCATCCCTGTCGATGACGCCGGGAAGGCATTCGGTGCGGGCAAAATCCCTGGCGGCCTTCTGTATCATCAAATGTTCTTCCGATAGCTGAAAATGCATACGATGGGTGCTTTTTTCCCAA
>DASZWE010000190.1:0-12855 GCA_035546735.1 Puia sp. | reverse complement strand
CATTAGTTCCACCGAAGGTCTGATATGCGGGAATTGGGCTATTTTCTCACGCGAGACCAATTCCCGCACTTTATATCAAGCGGAATGACCGCTATTGGACAAGGACGGAGAACTTTTTTTGACGATCCACCAAAAATAATTTGCGTAAGTAAATCCTTACGCATAGATTTGTAAGCAAATACTTACATAAATATTCTATGCGGACCCGAAGAGATGTGTTCCAGGCGATAGCCGACCCCACGCGGCGTGAGATCATCCATCTCATAGCGTATCAATCCTTAAACCTGAATGCGATTGCGGAGAACTTCCATGTGAGCCGTCCGGCCATATCACAGCATATCAAGGTGCTCTCGGAGTGTGGACTTATCATTATCAAAAAGCAGGGGAGGGAGCGCTATTGCGAAGCCCGGCTGCAGCAGCTGAATGAAGTGTCGGACTGGATCGAGCGGTATAGAAGATTGTGGGACGAGCAGTTCGAAGCGTTGGACGATGTGCTGGAGGAGCTCAAGGCCAAAGAGAAGAAAAAGAAGAAGAGAAAATAAACAACAACAACTAAAAACGTGTAACCATGTCAAAGAACAAAACAACGGTAATCGGCGAGCCGGGGAAACAAGAGGCTTTTATCATCCGGGAATTCGATGCGCCCAGGGAGCTAGTGTACAAAGCATATACGGATCCGAAACTGTTGCCCAGGTGGCTTGGGCCGTGTGATATGAAAACAACGATCGATGTGCTGGAGCCGGGCGATGGCGGCAGGTGGCGATTTATTCACACGACAAAGGATGGACAGGAATTTGGATTTCATGGTGTCTGCCATGAAGCGACGGCGCCGGAGAGGCTCATCCGCACATTTGAATTTGAAGGTCTTCCGGAGAGGGGGCATGTGGTGCTGGAGACGGCGATCTTTGAGGTCTTGCCGGGTGACAGGACAAAGCTGACGATACAGTCTGTATTCAGGAGCGTGCAGGACAGGGATGGAATGATCATGTCGGGTATGGAGAAAGGTGTCGTCGAGAGTTACGAGAAACTGGATGAACTGTTTGAAAAAGAACTGCAATTGAAATAGAGAAATGGCGCTTCAGGGCTATCTTTATGGGATGAGAACGTTGAAAGACCTGCTGTTATTGGGTGATCCGCGGTTGTACGCCGTTTGTGAACAGGTGCTGCCTTCCGAGCTGCCTCTTGTGAAGGGCTGGGTGGCCGACCTGGACAATGTGATGGCGGAGGTGAAGGCCCGGTACAATTTCGGAAGGGCCATTGCGGCTCCGCAGTTGGGTATCATGAAGCGGCTGATCTATATGAATATCGACAAGCCCGTGGTCTTTATCAACCCGGAGCTGACCTATCTCAGTGAGGAGCTGTTCGAACTATGGGACGACTGTATGAGCTTCCCTAATCTGCTGGTCAAAGTGAAAAGACACCGTAATCTGACGATCAAATACCTGGATGAGCATTGGCAGCCCCAGGAATGGGATATGAAGAATGATCTGTCGGAGCTGCTGCAGCACGAATATGACCATCTCAATGGTGTCCTTTGCACGATGAGGGCTGTCGACGATAAGTCATTCAGATGGCGGCCTTAACGGGGCTTTTCGTTATTTGCCTTGTGCATTGGCCAACACCTCCTTGTTCATCCGGATATATTCGGCATTGCAGCACGGCCATTGTTCTAAAGTTTAAGCACTTTTACTGTATAGGGAGCTTTGTTTATGTCGGTATATATTCTGGCGAAGTATAACCCTTTTGCAAGGCGGGAGGTGTTTAAAATGCTGCCACTGGATAAACCCTCTTTGATCAGGTATATTTTCCCATTCATATCGATCAGCTGTACTGTAACCGTTGTTGGATCGGCCAGCTTAAACGTTAGTATCATCTGGTTGTCAACAGGATTAGGGAATAGTTTTATGTAATGAGAATTGTCAATATTAATCACACCTGTGGTGACATTGATTAGTTTCGCATCTGAATTGCTCAGGAAGAATCCACCCAATGCACTTACGTCAAAAGTTACCTGCCACCATTTGGCGGAATCATTCCAGGAGATATGGCTTGCGTCGGGGGTAATCACAGTTCCAGTGCCAGGGTAGCTGCCAGGGAGCCCGGAAGAGCTAAGGCCGTAAAATTCGAATATCCGAATGGCTGCCATACCAGTTGAATCGTTGGCAGATTTAGGCAGGTCCTTGCCATGTCCTGGAAATGAGTTGAAATTATCAAATTCGGTCTGAGTAAAATAAAGCGTTACAGTAGCCTTTGTGAGCGACGTGGCAGATGGATCTATGTCATAATGTCTCTGAACATAGGGGCTCCCATTGTAAGTTTGTAGGGTGGGATCGAGATATACGGTATTAATCACATTTTCAGTCACCGGAATAGACCCGAATGCCATTATTCCAGGTTCACCTACTCTGTTCCTAAACAGTGAAAGGGCATCGCCTCCATAATTTGATCCGGCGATATCCGGTTTGCCATCTCCATCTATGTCTGTGATGCAAATGGAAGTGAGCTCGTCGTTAACGGAATAATCAAACTTTGGGGAAAAGCTGATTGTTCCTGCTGTGCTTTTGTTTTTAAAGACCGAGATAGCCCCGGTATAAAATGCACCGACCAGCATGTCCGGCCTGCCGTCCCCATCCATATCGTGAAGACAAATAGTCCGTGCATAGTTCCCCGCAGCAAACACCCCTGAAGCAACGAAAGAAATGCTGTCCGCCATCCCTGTATTCCTCAATATGAATACGGTATTGTCTCCTGCATTCGCATATGCGATATCCATTTTACCATCTCCGTCCACGTCGCCCATGACTAATGCGTAGGTTTGTTTGTTGGCGCCCGTGGTATAGCTCTTCTTCGTCAATGACGATGAGGAGAAACTTTCACCAGCGACAGAATTGTTTTTAAATATGGAAATACTGGAAGGTATGCTACCGCCACCGCTGTTTGCTACAGTAATATCCGGTTTATCATCCCCATTAAGATCGCCTATAAATATACCTTGTGTATTGGGGCCTGCCGGATAACTGACCGGGGATTCGAATGAGAGCGACCCCGGAGTGCTCGTATTCCTGACCAGATAAATACTGTCAAGGTCTGCTACGATGATATCCTGCCTGCCATCTCCATCCAGATCTTTTACAGCAACAACACCGGCATTGACTGTTATATTCATACGTGGGGCAAACGAGACGGTTCCCTTGGTACTATTGTTCCTGAAAATCAAAATGCTGTTCATATCGTTGGAGACGAGGACCTCCGGTTTGCCATCCCCGTCGAGGTCTCCGCTCGTCATATGGGTACAATCCGGGTCGACACTAAAGTTCTTCTTTGATTCCAAAGAAAAGGTGCCATTGGAGCTATTGTTTCTAAATACAGAGAAATAGGTGGAAGAGAAGTTTACCATGGTGATGTCCTCTTTGCCATCTCCGTCAAAGTCGTCAATGATGACCTCATCGGGATTCATTTCTCCGGGTATGTTTGGATGGGACGCGAAGGAGGAAGGCATAAATGTTTCTCCAATGCCTGTAAATGTTATGGTAAAAGGTTGGGATGTTGAGGCTGATAGTCCTTTTGTCTGAACTGTAATGAGCGCCGAGATCGCTCCTGCGGGTACTTCGACTTTTAGGGTGGTACCTGAAGCCGTCAGTACGTTGGCTTTTATCCCTCCGAAAAAGACGTTGTTTTCGGAAAGGATGGAACTAAAGTTGGCCCCTGATATTGTTATCTGCGTACCGACAGGTCCGCTGGCGGGAGTGAAGGATGTAATAAAAGGCCCGGAATAAAACCCTTTTACAGTGTCTGATCCATAGGGCGTTGTTACAGTAATATCTGTGCGTCCAGGATCGGTATTTCCAACGACGGCGGAGATGGTAGTTGAAGAGAGTACGGTGAATGACTGTGCGGGACTCCCTCCAATTATCACGGATGATGCATCACTTAAGCTATGCCCCGTGATCGTCACGATAGTGCTGTTGCCACCTTTAATGGGTGAAAATGAGGTTATGACCGGTGGCGGGATAAATTGAAATCCGGAGACTGTCGTTGTGCCGCCGGGAGTGGTAATGCTTATCGATCCGGCCAATCCTGTATCAATGACGGCCAATATAAGTGTAGGGGATACGACGGTAAATGATCGTGCCGGCTGGCCTCCGAAGCCGATGCTAGATGCTCCCAGGAAATAACTGCCCTGGATCGTTATGGTATCACCGATAGCGGCAGGGGAAGGCGAAAAGGAAGTAATGATAGGCAGAGGTGGAGGAATAAAAGTAAAGCCCGATAAAGTGCTCGTACCAAACTTCGATCTTACGGAAATAATTCCTGATGAACCCGAAAGGACGACAGCTTTGATATTGGTAGATGATTCAATCTTAAATGAAAGGGCCGGAATACCACCTATTGACACTTCTGTGACATCCGATAGGTTAGTGCCAGCGATAGTTAATGTATCCCCAGTGGTTGCCGAAGTAGGAGTAAAGCCAGTAATGGCAGGGGGTGGGATAAATGAAAACCCGGGAAGACTGCTGATGTTGACCGTTACGTCACCTGTAGCGCCATTGCCGACCACCGCTGTTACTGTATTGGCATCGATGATCTTGAATGAGGCGGCAGCTGTTCCGCCGAAGCTGACGGAGCGGGTATTGCTAAGCGATTCTCCATGAATCGTTATGGTTTCTCCGGTGTGCGCAGCTGTAGGAGTAAAGGAAGTAATTGTTGCTGCGGGCAAACGGGTAAAGCCTCCTATTGTAGCCACTCCAAGAGAAGTAGTGATGCTTATCGAATCGGTGGGACCTGTCCCGGGATTTGCTACTCCTGCAATGATGGTCGAGGAGTCAATGATAGTGAATGAGTATGCAGGGGCGCCTCCAAGTGTAACAGATGTAGCTCCCTTGAAATACCATCCGTGGATGGTGATCAGATCTCCAGCTGTCCCGGAACCCGGTGAAAAATAACCAATGCGCGGTGCCCCAGCTGTATTTCTTAATATATAAGCATTGTCATTGTCTGATGCGCTTATTGCCAGGTCTGATTTGCCGTCTCCGTCAATATCTGCTATTGTGGCTCCGATAGAGCCGCTGGCTGCCGAGGTGCTTAATTTCAGCGCCAATGAAATGCTATTGCCGGTACTGATATTTTTAAATATTGATAGGGTACTATAATTACGACTAGAAACAGCTATATCAGGTTTGCTATCTCCATCCAGATCTCCTATCGCAATCGTATAGGAATCATGACTTAGCACGCTGTAGTCCGTTGGAAAGGAGAAAGATATAGTCCCAGCAGTACTTTGATTTTTGAAAACAGCTATTACAGAGGCATCGGAGGCTCCTGCTACCAAATCAGGTTTCCCGTCATTATCCAGGTCGCCGATGGCAACGCTGGTAGGCACTATATTTACATCTGTTCGAAAGGTACTGCCTGGAGAAAATGATATTGTGCCTGCCGTGCTTAAGTTCCTTACTACAGTAACCGAACTGGTAAAATTACTGGCGAATACTACATCGATAAGGCCATCACCATCGATATCTCCTGTAACTATTGATTGAGGTCCCAAAGTGGAGGAAAGATCGACCCTGTCAGCAAACGAGACTATGCCGCCACTGCTGGTGTTCCTAAAGACAGAAATCGTGCTTACGGTGGTGTTAGCCACTATGAGATCAGGCCTCCCATCGTTGTCGATATCTGCAATCGAAATGGCATTTGGAACGGAGACTCCGGAAATCTCTGTTTTTGTGAATGAGACCGATCCAGGGATACTGTTATTGATCAATACATAAATATTATTCACTCCATTTATAGTGACAATATCCAGCCTGCCGTCTCCATCGATATCGCTGATTGCAAATTTTTTTGGAGAGCTTCCTGCCACAAAATCTTGTTTAGCGGCGAATTGTATATTACCTTGGGTCGACGTATTTAAACAAACGGAAAGGCTGGTAGGAGATAATTCTACCATGTCGGGCTTACCATCTCCATCGATGTCGGCGAATAATGATTGAACCCCTCCAGAAATATTTAGTTTTGAGTTGTAAGGACTAAAATAGGCTGAATCAAACCCAATATAGGGATTGGAATAGATGGCGATGAACTGTTGCGCCGAATAAGCCGTCAGATGATTGACTGTAACGCTGATGGGTTGATAGGTTGCCCCCGACGGCACCTTGACGGCAAGTGAAGTGCCCGTGGCTGACGACACGGTAGCCCTGACCGCCCCGAAATAGACGATATTGTTTCCGGGAGAGCCATCGAATCCACTTCCCTGGATGGTCACGATTCCTCCTACGGTATCCGATAAAGGAGAAAATGATCTTATAACTGGCTGGGCAAAGGTGCTAGTAACAGATACGAGAAAGAAAAGCAACGGTAGGAGGTACTTACTCATTTGTCGATAGCTCATTTAGGGATGGGAGCACAAATATAGCATTTTTAAGCTCATGGACTCGTACCTTAGGACACCCGTTCAAATGCATATCATGGAAGCTACTTTATTGAACAGGCTGGTGATGATCAGACGGCAGCTGCATCAAAATCCCGAGCTGGGCTTTATTGAATTCAAGACGGCTGCGCTGTTGCAGTCGGAGCTGGAGGCATTACAGATACCCGTGGAGAGAGTAGTGTCCACCGGGCTCATCGGCACCCTGCAAAAAGGTTCGGGACCTGTGATCGTATTGCGTGCCGACATGGACGCCCTGCCGGTGCAAGAGGATACGGGGCTGTCCTTTTCATCGTCGACAGACGGATGTATGCATGCCTGCGGGCACGATCTGCATATGACCATGCTGCTGGGAGCTGCCCATTTATTAAAGGAAGAGGCATTCGAAGGTACTGTCAAATTCGTTTTTCAGCCTTCGGAAGAAGGTTCCCTGCGCAGTCCGGAAAAGGGTAAATCCGGAGGGCAGGTGCTGATGGAGACTGGGAAGCTGTCCGATGCCGACGCCGCGCTGGGATTGCATGTGCATCCGCTGTTGCCGGTAGGGCAGCTGGGATACAGGATCGGAGAGTCTTTTGCCAATGTCGGAAATTTTGCTATCCGGATAGACGGGAAGGGAGGTCATCCCGGCGCCATGAAGCATGTCATCGACCCTGTTGTGGTGGCGGGGCGTCTTATTACCGAAGCCCGATCCATCGTAGGCCCACAACCTGACCCGCCCACGGAAGTGCTGGCTATTACCCATGTGGAAACCCTGGCAAAACCCAGCTTCAATGTGATCCCTTCCAGCGTCCTTCTTCAGGGCTCGCTGCGTGCGCTGCACATGGAGGTCTATAAAGGGCTTGTAAAGAAACTGCAGGATATGCTAAGTGGCCTCGAACGCACGTTCGGCTGTCAGATCACGCTGGAGTTCACGGCATACTATCCCAGTCTTTTGAATGATAAAGGGATCTATGACAGGCTGTTGCCTGTCAAGGAAAAGATATTCGGCAAGGGCCATGTCGTGGAAAGTCAGCCCTATCTGATAGGAGAGGACTTTGCCTATTATTCCAGGAGCATGCCCGGACAGTTCTATTTTTTAGGGGCAAAGACGGCGGAGAATGACGCTTTCTTTCTTCATCATCCCCAGGTGACCTTTAACGAGGATTGTATCCCGTATGGAGCCGGGCTCCTGGCCGGAGGAGCATTACAGCTGCTACGGGACCTCGCGTCCTGAAACAGAAAGGCTAGTCAGGCAGCGATCGCAGCCATGCTATATTCTCCTGTTTGCCCTTGTCGAGCAGCTGCCGGCAGTAATCTGTAAAATAGCGGTGCTGTTGCAGCAGGTAAATGCTTTTTTTGTGCCAGCTGACTGGCTTTACGCCTGTTCTGATCTCTATCTCCCTTCTGACAGCCTCGTCCGTCAATCTGAAATATCCGGTCCCAAAGTGAAAAGTGTCCGCGTCGCAAAGGATCTCTTCATTCAAGGAAGTGGGGTAGGAGGGATATTTTGTCGCCCTTATGCAGCCGGCAACGGAAAGAATGATCTGTTCCGGCAGCTGCAGCTGATGTAAATGATCTTCCATGATCAATACTCCTCTTTCCTCGTGACCTTCCATGGGGCCGGACAGATGTCCGATGTCGTGAAACCAGGCGGCCGTGGTAACGATAAATGGGTCGGCTCCCTTCCCGTCATAGTAGCGCGTGATGTCCTGAACATGCCGGACCACCTCGACCGTATGATTGAGATTGTGATAGGGGTATTGATGCGAGGGGGACCTGTCAAACATCTGCCTTACGAAATCCTCTATGTTCTTATCCTGATTGATATAATTCATTGGACCACGAGCCGGAGGCCCGTTAAAGGTCTAAGAAAATTCTGAGTGAATTCTGTACTCAGGTTATTCGACTGTAATTCAGTAAATTTAGATCAGCTACGGCTATATACTATTCATTTGCAAATCAATCTTTATGTCCAATAACCACGACGATCTACAGGGCTATGAGCACCCTCGTGACGAGAGCCGCCGTGACTTCCTGAAACAGTCCTCACTGTTGTCGGCTATTGCCCTGACGCCCGGTGGGATCCGCCGCGCCGCGGAGAACAAATGGGATGAAAAGATAGCCGATGAGATGGGGAAGGTGCCGGTGAGCCTGGAGGTCAACGGAGTATCCTACCATCTGAAAATCGACCCTCGGGTGACCCTGCTGGACCTGCTCAGGGAACAGCTTCATCTCACCGGCAGCAAGAAGGGTTGCGACCGGGGTCAATGCGGGGCCTGCACCGTGCATGTCGACGGCGTCCGGATAAACTCCTGTTTGAGCCTGGCAGTCACCAACGAAGGTAAAAAGATCACCACTATTGAAGGGCTGTCCAAAGGCGAAGAGCTACATCCGATGCAAGAGGCGTTTATAAAGCATGACGGGTTCCAGTGCGGATATTGTACGTCCGGGCAGATCATGTCGGCGGTGGCCCTTGTGAAAGAGGGACGTACCCGGACGCCGGAACAGATCAGTGAATTCATGAGCGGCAATATCTGCCGTTGCGGCGCTTATTCCAATATTGTAAAAGCCATTCAGGAAGTCAAAAACCAACCATCATGAATCCCTTTGTTTATACACGTCCGGTGGATACCGGCACGGCCATCAAGTCATTGTCCAGGGGAAACCAGGCTTTCTTTCTGGCCGGCGGCACCAACCTGGTGGATCTGATGAAGATGGGGGTTGTCGTGCCGGAGAAGATCGTGGATATCAACCGTCTGCCGCTGAAGAACATCGAACCCCTGTCAGGTGGTCTTCGGCTGGGCGCGCTGGCTACCAACAGTGAAGCGGCCGATCATCCCGAGGTGTTAAAGAGCTATCCGTTGCTGTCGCTTGCCATCAATGCCGGGGCGTCCCCCCAATTGCGCAATATGGCGACGGTGGGTGGCAATCTGCTGCAACGTACCCGCTGTCCCTATTTCTTTGACCTGACGATGCCTTGTAATAAGCGGGCGCCTGGCAGCGGCTGCGGAGCCCTGGCCGGATTCAATCGTATGCACGCCCTGTTTGGCGCCAGCGATAAATGTATAGCCGTCAATCCCAGCGATATGAGCGTAGCGCTTGCCGCTCTGGATGCCGTCGTGCGTGTAAAAGGACCTGGCGGCGACAGAGAAATAAAGTTCGAGGATTTCCATCGATTGCCCGGAGATGAGCCTCAGCTGGACAATACGCTGGCAAAAGGAGAGCTGATCACTTCTGTGGACTTACCTGCGCCCGGCTTTGCCAGGCATGTCCATTACCTGAAGGTGCGTGACCGCAGCTCGTACGCCTTTGCGCTGGTCTCGGTGGCGGCCGCCCTGGACCTTGACAAAGATAACATCATAAGAGATGTACGACTTGCCATGGGTGGCGTGGCACATAAGCCCTGGCGTCTGCGGGCTTCCGAAGATCTTCTTAAAGGGCGATCCGCCACGGAGGATAATTTCAGGCAGGCCGCACAGATTGCTATGCAGGGCGCCAAGGCCTACCAGTACAATCAATTCAAGCTCAAACTTGCTCCCAACACGATCCTGCAGGCGCTGAAAGCAGCGTCCGCGCAGGTATAAAAATAGTACCATGGACAAAAGTCTTATAGGAGATCCGCTGAGCCGCGTAGATGGACGGCTAAAAGTTACCGGTGGCGCAAAATATTCGGGGGAATGGGAATTTCCCGGATTGGCCTACGGAGTGCTGGTCTCCGCTACCATTACGAATGGCAGTGTCGTATCGATGGACGTGAAAGCCGCAGAGCGGGCGCCCGGTGTGCTGGCCGTTATCACGCCTTTCAGCACCCCGGGTGTGCCTGGTTTCAAATCCGATGCGGCGCAGCCTGTCCGGGGGTTGAAGCTTTTTAATGACAAGCAAATTCATTTCAACGGTCAGCCGATTGCGCTGGTGGTAGCAGAGAGCTTTGAGAAAGCTACTTATGCTGCCAGTCTTGTGAAGGCTTCCTACCAGGAAGATGCTTTCGAGACGGACTTTGACAAAAACAGGGATAAGGGTGTTGTCCCTAATGGCGGAAAATACAAAGATTATGTGCGTGGAGAGGCGGATGCCTATAAAAAGGCACCTGTTGTCATCGAACAGGAGTATCGTCAACCTTCCGAAATGCATAATCCGATGGAGCTGCATGTGACCATTGCCATATGGGATGGAGACGACAAGGTCACTGTCTATACCAAGTCGCAGGGAGTCATCGGCTCGCAGCGAAGCATTGCCAATGCGTTTGGTCTCAAGCCCGAGAATGTGCAGATCAACTCCCGATTTGTCGGAGGAGCTTTTGGCTCTTCCCTTCGTACCTGGCCGCACGAGATAGCTTCGGTGATGGCGGCTAAGCTGCTCAAACGACCAGTAAAACTGACATTGACCCGTGAGCAGATGTTCACGCTTGTCGGACACCGGCCATTGACCATTCAAAAGATAGGGCTGGGAGCGGATAAGGATGGAAAGCTGATTGGCATCACGCATGAGTCCGCCAGCCAGACGGCGGTATATGAAGAATTCACGGAAGGCTCGGTGAACGTGTCCCGGTTCCTTTATGACAGTCCGAATGCCAATACCCGTTATAAGGTCATTCCGCTGAATGTCGGCGTACCTGCGCCTATGCGGGGTCCTGGGGAGGCCACCGGCTCTTTTGCATTGGAGTCGGCCCTGGATGAGCTGGCATCGGCCTTGAAAATGGATCCCATCGAGCTGCGGTTGAAGAACTACACGGAAAGAGACCCCGAGCGTAATCTGCCCTGGTCCAGCAAATATCTCAAGGAATGTTATGCACGTGGCGCCGAGCGCATAGGATGGGAAAATCGTCCCTCCAAACCCGGCACGCTGTGGGAAGGTGAATGGCTTGCCGGCTATGGCATTGGTTGTGGCGCTTTTGGCGCTCACCGCGGGCGGGCGCTGGCCAAGGTGCGGATGATGGCCGACGGCACCGTCAATATCCAGAGCGCGACCAGCGATATCGGACCCGGCACGGGTACAGCCATGACCCTGATAGCATCCGACCTGCTTGGAGTGCCGGCAAGCAGGATCACGTTCGAGCTGGGGAATTCTTCTTTCCCAATGGCTCCCACACAGGGCGGTTCTTCCACGGTGTCGTCTGTAGGCAGCGCTGTACACGATGCCTGTCTGGCCTTTAGGCAAAAGCTTTATGCGCTGGCGGGGATGCCGGAGAACAGTACGGACCCTATCGACTATGCCGCGGTGTTGAAGCAGCACAACCTGCCTTTTTTCGAGCTCACCGAAGAATCCCAGAGCAGCCAGCAGGCGAGGAACTATTCTATGTATTCCTTCTCGGCCCATTTTGCCAAAGTGCATGTTCATCCTTTGACCGGCGTGGTAAAGGTGAAGAGATTGATCGCTGTCGTCGACGCCGGCAGGATCGTCAGCTATAAGACGGCGTCCAGTCAAATGATCGGGGGTGCGGTCGGCGGTATAGGCATGGCCCTTACGGAAGAGGCGATCTTTGATCATAAATATGGACGGTATGTCAACGGCAATTTCGCCGACTATCATGTGCCTGTCAATGCCGACATACAGGACATCGAGGCCATCTTTATCGACAAGCCCGATCCCTATATCAATCCCATCGGCACGAAGGGCATTGGCGAGATATCGCTCATCGGTGTTGCGGCCGCCGTTGCCAATGCGGTCTTTAATGCTACGGGCAAAAGGATACGTGAGCTGCCTATCACGCCCGACAAACTTATTTAAATGAAAGAGATCAAGGATATCATACAGGCCTATGACCTGGCCCTTCAAAAAGGCATTCGGGCTGCGCTGGCCACGGTCGTGCATGTAGAAGGATCGTCCTATCGACGGCCCGGAGCCAGGATGCTTGTCACAGAGGATGGACGATTGACGGGCGCCATTAGCGGCGGCTGCCTGGAAGGCGATGCGCTTCATAAGGCCCTGTTTGCTATTCAGCAGCAGCAGAACAAGCTGGTAGTTTATGATACCACGGGCGAGGACGATCTGAAATTTGGCGTTCAGCTGGGCTGTAATGGCATCGTCGACATTCTTTTCGAGCCCATCGATAGCCGGCAGCCGCATAATCCCATCCAACTGCTACGGGAGCTTATTCGGGACAGACGCGACGCTGTGCTCGTTACCCTCTTCTCTTTCGACAGGACAGGAGAGCATCCGGGTACGTGCCTGCTTTATACAGGCGATAATATACAAACCGGCTTGCCGGGGGAATATCAGGACATTGTCCTTGCCGATGTGCAAACGGCTTTTCGGGATAAGACTTCCTACTTTAAGCAATATCTCTTATTCAACGGATTTGTCGAGTACCTGTCTACTCCTCCCGCGCTCGTTATTGCCGGAGCAGGGAATGATGTGCTGCCGCTGGTAGAGATCACATCCTTGTTAGGATGGCGTACTACCGTTGTCGATGGCAGGCCGCATCACGCAACCCGGGAGCGTTTTCCCAAGGC
>DASZWE010000189.1:0-4131 GCA_035546735.1 Puia sp. | reverse complement strand
ATATCACGGAAGCCGCCACCCGATTCTGGTCCGTATCCATCCTGGAACATCACATTGTATCCGATCTGTTCTCCAACCAGGGCAAACTCCCCAACAACTTCGACAAAACCCTGCCGGAACAACTAAAATCCTCCGCCGTGCAGGTCTTTCAGGACGAATACCTCTTCGACTTCATCACAAACAATGACGACGATGAACGTGTCATAGAAGCTCAGATCATTTCCAACATCCGCAACACGATCATGACCCTGGGCCACGGCTTCTCCTTCATCGCCAACCAATACCGCCTCGACCTCGCCGGCGAAGAATTCTTCATCGACCTCCTCTTCTTCAACCGCCCCCTCCGTTGTCTCGTCGCCTTCGAGCTCAAAAGGGGAAAATTCAAACCCGAATATGCCGGCCAGCTCATTTTCTACCTGAATGTCCTGGATGAAAAAGTAAAGCTGCAGGACGAAAACCCCTCCATCGGGATCATCCTCTGTAAAGAAAAGAACAATACCATCGTAGAATTTGCCGTCAGCACCATCGACAAAGCCATGGGCGTAGCTACCTACCGCACCTCCCGGAACCTGCCCAACGAAATGAAAGGCATTCTCCCGGATCCGGACGAACTGGCGAAGCTCCTTTGACAGCACCCAACGTCCTGATCAGGTTTCTTTGGCAACAGCCTACCCCCCACAAGCCGGCTGGCCCCTACAGCGCCTGCTGCGGCTTTACAGCCTGCCTTGCCAACAACCTCCACCCCCCCTTCTGCTTCTGCCACACCAGCAGTATCGACAGCTTGACCTGCCCCGGCTTGCCTCCATCATTCGTCACAGCAGACAAATAATGTCTCACCACCGCCGTATTATTCACGATCGATATACGCTGCCCTGTCAGCTCGATACTCACAAAATCAGACTTCCCACTCGTCAACGCCTCGATAAACTCCGTCTGGTTCTGCACCGCCCCGCTCGAATGCCCATAGCTCAGCTCCGGCAATGTCAGCTTCTCCAACACCGCCCTATCCGGATCGATCATCGCCTTACGCAATGCCTCCACAGCCGCAGTCACCGCCTTCTCCTCCTTACCCTGCTCCACAGGCTTCCGATCCTGCGCCACGACAGCGCCCGCTGTCAGCGCCAACATCAGTGTAACATACCATTTCTTCATATAATGACAGTTTAAATTAATGTATCCCCAGGTCCTTTTGAATATCCTCCAGCGTCCTCCCCTTCGTCTCCGGCAATGCCCTCCAAACGAAGATCAGCTGTACCAGCATCATCACACTATAAAAGACGAACGAATAATATCCCCCGAACTTGCTTCCTTCCACGATAACGGGAAAGGTCCAGGAAATAATAGCCGCCATCACCCAGTGCGTCGACCCTCCCAGCGATCCTCCCTGGCTGCGAACGGAGTTGGGAAATATCTCCGAGATGAATACCCAGATGACCGCCCCCTGCGAAAAAGCAAAGAAGGCGATAAACCCTATCAGATAGAACAGCACATTGCTTCCACCCGTCCCTTGTTTAAAAACATACGCCGTCAGCCCCAGGAACACCGTCATCCCTATCGACCCGATGATCAACAGCTTCTTCCTTCCGAACTTATCGATCACCGTCATGGCCAACAGCGTAAAAAAGAGATTCGCCGCCCCCACATAAACAGACTGCCGGAACGAATCGCTCTTGTCAAATCCTGCCATCTCGAATATCCGCGGCGCATAATACAGGATCGCATTGATCCCCGACAGCTGATTGAACATGGCCAGCAGCATCGCATATACGATAGGCTTGACATATCTTTTCTGTAACAAAGGCTCCCGGTGCTCTCCCGGCGCACCGCCCTTCTCATGCAGGGACTGGCGGACAGTAGCAATGGCCCCCTGCACATCCGTCTCACCTATCTTCTGCATCACAGGTATCGCCTCATTAGCCCGGTCATGGATGATCAGCCAGCGGGGGCTCTCCGGTATGCCGCGCAGCAATATCCAGAAAATGACAGCCGGCGCCAGCATCACCCCGAACATCCATCGCCAGGCATTATCTCCTAAATCCTTCAACAGATAATTCGTCAGAAAAGCTATCATGATCCCCGTCACGATATTCACCTGGAATGAACCCGCCAGCCTCCCCCGTAACTTGGCCGGTGCTATCTCCGATATATACATCGGCGCTACCACAGACGAGGCGCCTACCGCCAGTCCCCCAATGATCCGGAAGAAAATAAACAAAGCCCATGCCGAGACGGAAGCGCACCCGATAGCAGCCACAATAAACATGACGGCAATAGTCTGCAGCACTTTCTTGCGTCCATATTTCTTGGCAGGGATGCTGGCTAACATAGCACCGGCGATAGTGCCCAAAAGACTGGACGATACAGTAAATCCATGCCATCCGGAACTGAGGTGCCAGAGACCTTCCAATGTTTTTTCAGCACCCGAAATAACCACCGTCTCAAATCCAAACAAAAAACCGCCCAGGGCAGCAATGAGGGCAATACGTACAGGATATGACAGCATCTTAGACAATTTGTTGATTCACCGAAAATAACATTAATTTTAATCTCTTTCCCACCAACGCATGAAATTCGAAGCCATCACGATAAAAGACATTGCCAAAGCCCTGGGACTCTCCACCTCCACTGTTTCCCGCGCACTCAGAGGCAGCTATGAGATCAGCGCCGAGACAAAAAAGCTCGTCCTCGAATACGCTGAAAAACTCAACTACCGCCCCAACCCCATCGCACTCAGCCTAAAGGAGAAACGTAGCCGCTCCATTGGCATCATCGTCTGCGAGATAGCCAATAACTTTTTCTCCCAGGCTATCAACGGCATCGAATCCGTCGCTTACAAAAAAGGCTACTATGTCATCATTTCCCAAAGTCACGAGTCATACGAGCGCGAAGTCTCCAACGCCCAATACCTTGCCTCCCGCTCCGTAGACGGGCTCCTCGTCTCTCTCTCCACCGAGACCACGGATCTTTCTCACCTGAAAAAGCTGCACGAAAAAGGCCTCCCCATCGTCTTCTTTGACAGGATCACGGAAGAAATGCAGACACACAAGGTCATAGCCAATAATTTCAACGGCGCTTACCAGGCCACCGAACATCTTTTAAGATCAGGCTTTAAAAGGATCGCGCACGTCACCATCTCCCCACACCTGTCCATCACAAAGGAACGCCTGGACGGCTACAAAGCCGCCCTGGCAGACAACGGAGTCCCCTTCGAAGACAGCCTGGTAAAATATTGTAAATATGGTGGTCTGATCATTAGCGAGACGGAACAGGCTATAGACGCGCTGTTGAGTCTGCCTAAAAAGGTGGACGCCATAGTAGCCGCCAGCGACAAGCTCTCCACCGGCTGCCTCACCACCCTTGCTAAAAAGAACATCAAAATACCCGATGACATGGCGCTCGTGGGTTTCACCAACTCCCCCCTCACCGAGGTCTTCCACCCCTCCATGTCCAGCGTCCGTCAGCCCGCCTTTGAAATGGGACAGGTGGCAATGGAAATGCTGATACAGATCATCGAAAGCCGCCGTCCCGTCACCGAGTTTGAGACAAGGGTCCTCAATACCGAGCTCACCATCCGCGCCTCCTCCACACCTCGCCGTCGTTAATCCAGCTGCACTTTCGTCATCCTGGGCGCCAGCAAATGCATGATCAGCCATGCCAGCAGATAAGCGCCGCCACAGACGGCAAACATAATATAATAGGCGACCTCGATCTTATGAATGGAACGGTAATGAACGAACAGGTTTTTCTGCACCAGGGCGGACAAAAGTATCCCGCCCAGCGCCCCGGCCATTCCCCCGATGCCGGTGACGGATCCCGTAGCCTTTTTGGGGAACATATCCGATACGGTAGTAAAGATATTGGCGCTCCAGGCCTGGTGCGCCGACGCTGCGATCCCTATCACGATCACCGCCAGCCACATATTGACGCTGCCGGCCAGCTGTGCAAAAACAATAGGTAATACCAGCAAGGCATAAATGAACATAGACGTTTTCCGCGCCTTGAATACCGGCATCCCTTTGTTGATAAAGCTCATAGGCAGCCATCCACCCCAAATGCTGCCCACGGTGGACATGGTATAGACAAGCGCTACAGGTAGGGATACCTGCGTTCCCTTCAATCCATACTGGCTTT
>DASZWE010000188.1:0-5819 GCA_035546735.1 Puia sp. | reverse complement strand
TCACGGAAGGGAAAAAAGTAGTGCTCCGGCAACAGACGCCGGAAACGGTGCAGTTGCTTATGCGATAATCGCAAAAGATCAGCATTAATCCGCCCCTATCATGACAGTTTGCTTCAACCGAATAGGCACTCTATTACCCAGGCGGGTGGCAGGCGCCCATTGCGGCATGGCGAGAAAGGCATCCTCGATCTTTTCATTCATGGTATCATTGCCGCCACGTATTACTTTGGCATATACAGGCTTTCCTGCGGAGTCAATGACATATTCCACCATTACAAACGCCTTGGTCTGTCCTTCAGCCAGGTCCTTCACGCCGTCCTTACCCAGCCGGTTGAGGAACTCCTGAAAAGCATCGCTCCCGCCCGGATACTGCGGCAGCTTGTCCACAGATCTGGCCAGATCGTCTTCCCTGATAGGCATGACCCTCTGAGGACGGATATGCACCGGCTTCTTCTGCGCCGTCGCCGTATGCACGGGCTCTAAATTCGGGATCTTTACCTCTGCATCCGACGAAACCTCTTCCGTCACATACTCTCCCCGGCCATTCACCATGACAAAAGGCACTTCCCGGTATTTCTCGAAATAATAAAAGGCGTTCCGCATGCTTTTGGCAAAAGGCGTATACTCCGAAAAGGTCTGAAGATATTTATTGAGATAATCCACACTTCTGGCATTGTTGAAATTCACCGGGAAAATATGCACGGGAATAAAATCCTCCCCCATATCCTTGGCATGCGCCGCCAGTATATACAGCTCCTCGATTTGCGCATCCGTTATAGGGATACAGCCCGTCGTAACACAGCTGCCATGGATATAGATATCTCCGCCCGGCTGGGTACTGTCACTGAGGATCCTGTCCGAGGCATTCGGATAATTGAGACCCAAAGAAAGATGGTATTCGCTGCGGGGCTTGAACTCATTGATATAATAGAACCCCTCCGGCACCTGGTAATCCCCGGCCATCCGCTTGGGACCCAGCGTACCGGCCAGCGCACAGACCTTATAGGACTTGAACAGCTTGTATTTTTCCTCCGGGCTGTTCTTTACCCACACTTCCAGCTGGCTGTCGTATTTGAAGCTGCGGATATACACAAACCGCGCCGGCCACACCAGGTTCCTCTCCCGGAACTGCTTGATAAGGGTATCCTCCTTCCGGTTGAGCAGATCGCTGATCTTGGGAATAGAGCGCTGATAATCTATAAAATGAATAGAGCTGGCTGAATTTTGTGCGGATAGACGGATATTGGCAGACAGAAAACATATTCCTATCAGGGCCGCGAGATAACGTCTGGCTGGTCTGTTTTTTTTCACTTGATGCAAATAGGGTACTATAAATAAACAAAAAACCTGCCACATCTGCTAATATGCGCAGGCTTTTTATCCAGATAGGTGCTACAAATTTCCTCTGGCGGATTGCTCCCGCTCAATGGCCTCAAAAAGAGCCTTAAAATTACCCTTTCCAAAGCTTTGCGCCCCCTTGCGTTGAATAATTTCAAAAAATAAGGTAGGTCTGTCCTCCACAGGTTTGGTAAAGATCTGCAGTAAATAGCCCTCGTCATCCCTGTCCACCAAAATGCCCAGCTCTTTCAAAGGCTGTACATCCTCATCGATGGTCCCCACCCTGCTCAGCAGATCGTCATAATAGGAGGTAGGCACCCGCAGGAACTCCACGCCCCTATCCCGCAGTTGCGTCACCGTATCTACTATATTATGGGTAGCCAGCGCCACATGCTGCACCCCCTCCCCTCTGTAAAATTCCAGGTACTCTTCTACCTGCGATTTTTTCTTCCCCTCGGCCGGCTCATTGATAGGGAATTTTACAAAGCCATTGCCGTTGCTCATGACCTTGCTCATCAGGGCGGAATATTCCGTGGAAATATCCTTGTCGTCAAAAGATAGTATGTTCCGGAACCCCATAACGTCCTCGTAAAAGCGTACCCAGCGATCCATTTGGTGCCACCCCACATTACCCACACAATGATCTACATACAACAATCCTGTCGACGGTGGATTATAGGCCGTTCGCCATTCCTTAAAGCCCGGCATAAACGCCCCCTCGTAATTTTCCCGCTCTATAAAAAGATGAAGCGTGTCCCCATAGGTATGAATACCGCTGATAACCACCTCTCCCCACTTGTCCGTCAGCGTCGTAGGCTCCATACAGCTCCGACCGCCCCGGGAGGTGGTCTCATTCCAGGCGCTGGTAGCATCCCCCACACGCAATGCCAGCACCCGTACGCCATCCCCATGCAGCTGCACATGCTGCGCAACAGGATGATCCGGATGCAGGCCGGTGGTAAAGACAAACGTCAGCTTGTTCTGCCTGACGGCATAGCTCACCTTATCCTTCATGCCCGTCTCGGGCCCCGCATAGGCCAACGGCTGGAACCCAAAAGCCGATTGATAAAAATGAGCGGCCTGCTTGGCATTGCCTACATAAAATTCCACATAGTCCGTTCCCTGCAGCGGAAGAAAATCAGTGCCTGTATTGGCCGTCCGGGTATTGGTCGCTGATAAAGTTGACATAGTATTTGATTTGTATTAAAACGCCCGCCAGGGCTGTAGATAGACAATAAAACGCAAAAAGAAAAGACTCCGTTAGAGAGACCCCGGAGACGCGTCCATAGCAAGCGCCTCCATGAGGAGGACGTAGCACAAACGCTTGTCATCGAAAATTTTATGGATATGATCAGGGCGCATATGTATTCCTCTGCAAGTTACCGGAAATTTTACGATTTCCCATCGGACAAGGGACGGAGCCCCCCTCTTCATGGACAAAACGTTGGAGCAGGCCTGTTATTGCAGCCAGAACAGGCCAATTGCTTCCCGGAACGGGCCACAGGCCCGTTGTTCGAAGGACCAGACATTAGACATTGCCCGCAATCGGGATAAATTTCTAAAACACCGATTGCGGGCTTTTACATATCTTCGGCTCAAATAACCAGCATGTTACGAGTCGGAATCTTAGGAGGTGGTCAGCTAGGTAGAATGTTATTGCAAGCCGCAGCAAATTATCCCGTTGAAACTTTTGTAATGGAGAATGATGAGCAATGTCCCGCCGCCCATCTATGCCATCATTTTGTCAAAGGAGACATCCGGAACTTCGACGACGTATACAATTTTGGTAAAGGACTGAACGCACTGACCATCGAAATAGAATCCGTCAATGAAGACGCACTGGAAAAGCTGGAGTCCGAAGGCGTAAAGATCTATCCCAAACCTTCCGCTCTCCGCACCATCAAGAACAAGATCACACAAAAACAGTTCTATTCCGGCAGGAGCATACCCACCGCGGAATTCCTCGTCACACAGAACAGGGAGGAGCTTCGCAGCAAAGACCATTTCCTCCCTGCCGTACACAAGATAGGCATGGGCGGCTATGATGGCCGCGGCGTCCGGATGATCAGGACAAAAGAAGACCTCGACAAAGGGTTCGATGCCCCGGGAGTGCTGGAAAAAATGATCAGCGTCGAAAAAGAGATATCCATGCTGGTAGCCGTCGGCAACAAAGGCGAGACAGTCATTTACCCTGCCATCGACATGGTATTCGATCCCCGTCTCAATCTCCTCGATTATCAGCTCAGCCCTGCCGACCTCCCACAGCAGACCCTCTGGAAGGCGGAAGCCATCGCTATGCGCGTAGTAAAGGAATTGAGCAGCCCCGGCATCTTTGCAGTAGAACTATTGATCAACAGGCAGGGAGAAGTCTTCGTCAACGAGACGGCCCCCCGCGTCCACAACAGCGGGCACCACACCATCGAGGGGAACTACAGCTCCCAGTTCGATATGCTGTGGCGGATCATCCTCGGCTATCCCATGGGCAATACAGCCGCCATCCTGCCGGCCGCCATCGTCAACCTGCTGGGCGCGGAAGGACATAGCGGCGAAGCCGTCTATGAAGGCCTGGACGAGGTCCTGCAAATGGATAATGTATTCGTCCACATCTATGGTAAGAACGAGACACGCCCCGGACGTAAAATGGGTCATATCACCATCATCAGCCGGGAAAAACAGGACCTTGTCTACAAGGCCCATAAGATAAAGAACACATTGAAGGTTATAAGTAAATAAGCCATGGCACAGACACAGGAAAAGATACTCGTAGGCATCATCATGGGCAGCGACAGCGATCTTCCCATTATGCAGGCCGCAGCCGATGTGCTGCGTGAATTCGAGATATCCTTCGAGCTCACCGTTGTGTCGGCTCATCGCACTCCCCTCCGAATGGTGGAATACGCCGGCCAGGCGGCAGACAGAGGCCTGAAGGTCATCATCGCCGGCGCAGGCGGAGCAGCCCATCTGCCAGGCATGGTCGCCTCCATTACCCCGCTCCCCGTCATCGGCGTCCCCATCAAATCCTCCAATTCCATCGACGGCTGGGACTCGGTCCTTTCCATCCTTCAAATGCCGGGCGGCATCCCCGTGGCGACGGTAGCCCTCAATGGCGCCAAAAATGCAGGCATCCTGGCCGCCAGCATCATCGGGGCCTTCGATCCCCTTATTGCCACCAAGGTCTCCGCCTTCAAAGGGAAATTAGAAAAGGAAGTCCTTAAAAAAGTGGACCTCCTGAAAAAAGATGGTTGGGCGAATGAATTTGACGCTTGAAATAAAACTAACGGAGATTACAGCGCTGCATATTGTATGGCCGATGCCCCCGGGATCAAACGTCGGGGAGAAGGATGTACGCGATCCAAATAAGCGGCCCACTCGGTCCTGGTCGATGTAGTCACACCGCCATTCCCTTCAAAATAATAATGAGAGGCGATAAATTTTTTGACATGCTCCCTGCTTTCAGCAGGTAAATATTTTTCCAGACACCAAAAATTCCTGCTGCCTGCCTTGCGAATGGCGCGATACACCGGCGCCGGACCGCCATTATAAGCTGCCAGCACCAGCAGCCAATCTCCAAACTCACCATAAAGATCCCTCAGATATTTGGCCGCAGCCACCGTACTCTTGCCGTATAAGGTGCGCTCATCCCAATCCGATGTAACATTCAATCCCAATTCCTGTGCCGTCTCCGGCATCAGTTGCCAGGGACCTCTTGCACCCACCGCCGACAATGCCTTCGGATTCAGCTCGGATTCTATCACCGCCAGATACTTCATCTCCTTCGGCAACTTATAACGGGTCAGCACCGAATCCATCACTCTGAACGGATAATTGCTCCGGCGTTTTATCACACATAATATTTCCTGATTGTCCTTAATGTAATTTTTGACGAACTGACGCACGTGCATGTTCATGGGCACTATGCTTCCCTCAGCAGCATGAACGGCAGCTCCGCTGTTCGTACAGTCGACAGGTTTAGAGATAATGAGGAAGATCATTACACAAGTCGCGATCCTGGATGTTACGGAAGTCCACATAGTTAATAGTTTTAAAGCCGCACCGGTAATTTCAAGGGTAGTGCCAGACTATAAAAATATGTGGATCAGAGGCTTAGGACATACTAGCCGGACTTGGGTTTTCCCATTTATGGACAATTTGCTCTCTCGTGGAGAGATCTTCGACCACCAGGGTACAGGACAAAAATGGCAGCTGACGGACGGCATTTTCTATATCCGTCACAGTCTCATGCTTATCATCCGTATCGAGTATGATGGAAAAGCTCAAATTAGGGTGCGCCTCGGTAGGACCACTCTGCACCATTCGGGTAGAATTGAAACATATCCACAGATAATCGCTCGTTCTCTTCGACAGTATCTCTATTGCAGCATCGACCTTCTCTCTTAAAAAGCTGATATAACCAAAATAAACAATCTTACTGCTCATTGCTGATATTGTAGAAGCGGCCCAAGCTATCATTTTAAATGATA
>DASZWE010000187.1:0-11512 GCA_035546735.1 Puia sp. | reverse complement strand
ACAACACCGGCAATCCCATCGAGGGGGACGTTTCCAGCCAGATAAAGCTTTGGGACAATGGTACCCGGATCAACCAGCAACCCGGCGCGACGGTCAATCATCCGGGCACAGCCGACAGCAAGAATATCACCGAGGTCAACGGTACGGATGCGCAAGGTAATACCTACCTTCCCGCTTCGCAGCTGGTAAAGGCAACGCTCCATTACAATGGCAATTCCAGCTTTACGCTGACCCTGGCGAATATTTCCGGCGGAACGGCCAATGAGACGCCGCTCAGCCCCGGCGTATGGGCGATATCTTATATCGTGGGGGGTAACCTGCTGATGCCGGCGCCTTTGTATACGTCGGGCCAGCCCACGGCGCATGGATTGACGAACATTGCGGAAGCAGGCGATAACTCCGTGCTGTCGGCTTATGTCAAGACTATCACGGGTATCTTTACGCCGCTGTCACCTGTGCTGGTAGTGGTCTATAATGGTATCGAGAATCCCATCTACAAGGTCGGCGAGGCTGACCGCGGCCAGGGGCTTAAATATCTCGCGCAAAGGGGTGTTGCGGATACGCTTGCCAACTATCTCAAAGGGCTGCAAGGTGTAAAGGAGGTATTCATTCTGCCTGATCCCACGAGCAAGGTCCTGTTGCCGGTGATCAATGGCCAGGCGGGCAGCAAGGTATCGCAGGACCTGCTGGTGCAAAAGGGGGATCGTCTTGCCATCGCCACCATGTATGGGTTTTCGAATGACTGGTTCTTTGCCAGCACGGGCAATGGGGTGGATGCGACGCAGACCGGGGATCTTTCCGGAAGCATCCAGCTGTATAATGATGGCACGGCCATTGACCAGTTCCCCGGTGCGGGCGTCACCCAATTCAACCTGGCGGGCACTCCGCTCGTGGAGAACCAGCCGATCGCCGTTGTACCTAACCCCAACGCATTCACTACGTTACCATCTATTCCCGATATTATAAAAATAAATTTGAAATAGTTTGTAAGGATTTTGACCGGGCGCCTACTAAGTCAGGGGCGCCCCGGTCCTTTTTTTCGGGGGTCCCATAGCCAAAAAAACTTTCATATGAAATGGCAATTTGAAGACAGGGCCACCCACGGAAAATTTATCATGAGCATTGGCGATCCTTCCCTTCGGGGCCAGGGGCTGCTGAATGGGAAAAAAGAAATGATCAACAGCCTCGTCCTCAACACGGGCGGTGAGCAAAAAGTAACCATCGACAAGATCGCGTACACGATGCCGGCCGACACCATCCTCCCGTTGGTGGCCAATCAGACCTTCCACTTCGAGGAGCCGGAGAACCTGGTGGTGTGGCAATTCAACCGCGATTTTTATTGTATTGTGGATCACGATGCAGAGGTGGGGTGTGTGGGCTTCCTTTTTTATGGGATCGAGCATCCCTTCTTTATCCGTCTGTCGCCGGAGGAAAAGGCGGGCATTTTACAGATCCGCGCCCAGTGTCTGGAAGATATGCATATCGAGGACAAGATCCAGGGAGAGATGCTTCGGACGAGCCTGAAGCGGCTGATCATCTATATTACCAGGATCGCCCGGCAGCAAACGGAAAGCCATTGCCGGCAAGGGGTGGATAGAACGGACATCGTCCGGCGATTCAATCTGCTGCTGGAGGTACATTTCCGTACCCGGCATGAAGTTCAGTTCTATGCGCAAAGTATGAACAAGTCGCCCAAGACGCTGACCAATCTTTTCAGTCTTTGCAATTATCCGCCACCCTCCGAACTGATCCGGCGGCGGATCATTCTGGAAGCAAAACGTTACCTTTATTTCACCGACAAGTCGGCAAAGGAAGTGGCGGAGGATCTGGGTTTTGCCAGTGCGGCGCATTTCAGCCGTTTCTTTAAATCCGGCACCGGCATGAACTTTTCGGAGTGCAAGGTAATGGCATGAAAAAACTATTTAATTTATCGACGACAGCGGCGGGGCCTGATCCCGCGCATTGGGTGGCGAGCTATGCGGATTATCTGTATACCTATGCCCTGGCCCGTTTGGACGATGAGGAGCTGTGCCGTGACCTGGTACAGGAAACTTTTCTCGCCGCCCTCGAAAAGCTCAGTGAGTTCAGGGGAGAAAGCTCCGAGCGCACCTGGCTGACGGCCATCCTGCGCTATAAGGTCATCGATGTCTACCGGAAAAAGAATTCGGCGTGGCTTACCTCCCTCGAGGCCCATGAAGCCGAGCCGGAATATTTTGAGCCGGACAATGGGCACTGGAAGGAGGCCTGGGCTCCCCGGCCGATGAGCATCGATTCGTCGGATCCTACCTTGCGGAAGGAACTGGCTGCTGTTCTGCAAAAATGTCTGCAACGGCTGCCGGCCCTCTGGCAGGCTATCTTTTCCATGAAGCACATGGATGAGGTGAAGACGGAGGTCATCTGCAAAGAGCTGAAGGTAACGCCTTCCAATTACTGGGTCATCCTTCACCGGGCAAAGGTCAATCTGCGGGCCTGTGTCGAAAAGGTGTGGTCATAAAGATTATGGAACGCATGGGAACAATAAAAAGGATACAATACGACTGCCGTCATGCCACTTACCTGATCGAAAAGCGGCAGCAGACATCTCTGACGTTGAAGGAGAGGGTGCAGCTTTTTATTCATTTGCTGGGCTGTTCGGTATGCAGGTTGTTCCAGCGGCAGAGCCGGGCGATCAGCCGGGCGTTGCAGCAGCTTTTTCAGCGTTCGGCAGAACAGAACCATACGCTGGATGAGGGCGTCAAGCGCGAAATGCAGGAAAAGATAAATGAACGATTAAAAAATTAAAAAAATGAAAAATCTTATTGCTTATATCATGTTGTTTGTGGGAACCCTGGGCCCGGCCTTTGCGAGCACTGGGCCTTCCGGGACGGATACGGCTACGTTCGCTACCGGCTGTTTCTGGTGTACGGAAGCTACGTTCAAGCTTATTCGTGGCGTGGTGAAGGTAACGGCCGGCTTCTCGGGCGGGCATACGGTGAATCCTACGTATGAGCAGGTTTGTACGGGTACGACAGGTCATGCGGAAACCTGCAACATCATTTTCGATCCCAGGCAGGTGTCTTTTGACGAGCTCCTGGAAGCCTTTTTTACCGCGCATGACCCGACTCAATTGAACAGGCAGGGGAATGATGTCGGGACTCAATACCGGAGCGCCATTTTTTATCACAATGCCGTGCAAAAGCAGAAGGCGGAATATTATATCAAGAAGCTCAACGATGCGAAGGCCTATCCAAGACCCATCGTAACGCAGGTGGTCCCGTTCACGGTGTTTTACAAGGCGGAGAATTATCACCAGGATTATTACAACCGGAATGGGGATCAGCCTTACTGCAAATATGTGATACAGCCGGAGCTGGAAAAGTTCAAGAAAGTATTCGCCGGAAAATTAAAAACAAGATCATGAGAACGATCGTACTGACCGCCCTGCTGATGCTGGCTGTTGCGGACCGTGGTTTTTCACAGCATCTGAAATCAGACAATGCACACGCCAATAATCCGTACTATTCCAATACGGATACAAAGAAGCTGCACGTATCGGATGCGGAGTGGAAGAAGATACTGCCTGCGGAGCTGTACGCCACGGCACGGGAGCAGGCTACCGAGCGGCCATTCACCGGAAAATACCTTAATGAAAATACGAAGGGCACTTATTATTGCGCTGTCTGCGGGAATGAGCTTTTTCGAAGCGACGCCAAATTCTCCAGCACCTGTGGATGGCCCAGTTTTTTTGAGCCGTCCCGGAAGGGCAGTGTCATCTACCGGGAGGATCATTCGTATGGTATGGATCGGACGGAGGTGCTGTGCGCGCGTTGTGGTTCGCATCTGGGGCATATTTTTGATGACGGTCCGGCGCCGACGCATAAAAGATATTGCATGAATTCTATTTCGCTGGATTTTCAGCCGGATAAATGATGTTAGCCGTGCCGCCGTTGCCGCCATTTATCGATGGACAGCGTTCCTGCGCGGGTGAGGATTAGAGACAGGAGGGCGGCGATGTATAATAAATTAATTTCGATGCAGGGGGCTCCGAATTGCGGACCGTCTGATGTAAGACCGATGGTTTTAACGGAGCTGAAACCATAATGTCCCTGAACGAACACGGTGGCGACCAGCATGGTGAGGAGCAGTGGGATGGCAGTGATCACGACATAAGCGCCGGCAAGGATCGCGAGGCCGCCGAACAGTTCGACATAAGGTGCGATCACTGCGCTAAGGTGCGCCAGGGGAACGCCTTCGAAGGCGAGTAGTTTTTCGAAACCTCCTGTACCCCGGCTGATCTTGGCCCATCCATGAACCATAAAGCCGGGACCGATGATAAGACGTAATAGCAAGGGGGCGATCATGTGCCGGTGTGAAATGCTCATTTTTTCGCTCAAATTACTGTGGTTTTTTTGAACGGGGCAATGTCAATGTTTCCCGAATGATTGTCTATTCCGGAAATGAGTCGACAGCGCCTCTGCCGGAGCCGACGATGCAAAAATGTGCGGAGTATTCAACTTTTCGGGAAGTTTAGGCATGTAGGATGTAGGGTGGGGGTACGAACTTTGTTGGATAATTCAAATTAAGATTATGGAAAATTTAGCATTGCTGGCCCGGCTGGAAGCCAAGCCCGGAAAAGAGAAAGAGGTCGAAGAATTTATCAAGGGCGCTTTGGCGCTGGCGCAGAGAGAGCCTGGTACTGTTCGTTGGTATGCCTTGAAGCTAGGGCTGTCGACCTTTGGCATCTTCGATACGTTCGAGGATGAAGCCGGCAGGGAGGCTCATTTGGGAGGGCCTATCGCGCAGGCGTTGATGGCGAGGGCGGGAGAATTGCTGGCTGCTCCGCCGTTGATAGAGCCGACGGTGCTTTTGGCGGTGAAGTAATCGATGGGGGGCTGATGCTTCGATGCATGAGTGCGGATATAGGGTGAAATTGCTTTGAAACGATCGGGGCCATCGAACGATGTAATTGCGACCGGATGTTGTAGCTTTAGTCTATGAAGCTATTTCTCGGTACGGTACTCTTATTGGGATGTCTGCAGGGTGTGATCGCCTGTGTGTTGTTATTCCGGAGTAAACGGCACCGGCAGGCCAACCGGCTGTTGGGTACGCTGATCCTGGTGATCAGTCTGGCGACGTTCAAAGTATATACCAATGCCAACGGGTGGTGGGACCAGGGGCTGGCGGCCATCCTAATCGCGAACTTCGTTCCCTTTTTTCTCATCATGCCGGTGGGTCCTCTCGTCTACTTTTATACAAAATCCTGTCTTGATCCGCGGTTTACACTTGGGAAGCGGGACAGGATACATTTCTTCCCTGTAATACTGGACCTGGTGCCGGTGCTGACGGCCTTTCTGTATGTAGGGCTTTTGGCGGTGAGGTTGGCCCGGCCGGGGGATGGGCGCTGGGGCGCGTTTATCGATGCCTATAATGATTATGTGGATATACCCCGTTGGATGTCTGCGACGGTGTATCTCGTGGCGGGCTGGCGGCTGTTGGGAAATATGCGTGGCGTTGAAGCGAATAGCTGGCCGCGGCAATTCCTATTTGGTTTTACGATCTTTCAGGGCATATGGCTGCTGCACCTGGTCCCTTACGAACTGTCTACGGACTGGACGCTCGACCATCTTGGGTGGTATCCGCTGTACGTCCCGCTGGTGATCCTGAGCTATTGGCTGGGGATCAAGGGATATTTGTCCTTGCAGGCGTTGCCGGAGCGGGGGGCACCGTTGTCCAGGTCGGTGACGCAGCCCATTTTGCAAACTTTGGAACAGCTGATGCTGGGGGACAAGATCTTTCTGAATCCCGATCTGAACCTGTCCCAACTGGCGAAGCGGGTGGGGGTAGCGCCCAAGACTCTTTCGGCGGTCTTGAACCAGCATCTGGGGAAGAGCTTTAATGAATACATCAATGAATACCGGGTCCGGGAGGTACAGGGACGATTGTTAGGAGGGGACGGCCGGGATTTGACGATTGCGGGGCTGGCGTATGAGGCGGGCTTCAATTCATTGCAAACTTTTCAGCGGGCTTTTAAGTCCATAAGCGGCGTCACACCCAGTGAATTTATGCTCAAATCCGGAATTGAGTAGGCGCTGTATGGGTTTGGGAGTTGTTTTGGGCATGAAAAAATATCTATTCCTGTTTTTCCCGTTGCTGCCTTATGCAGCCTTTACTCAGTATGCCGGCGACTATGGCACGGCAGATACCACCCTTTTTCAGATCATAGAACGGACGGATGGCTTTTATTTCTCCACGGAGCATTATGGAAATATCCGGATGATTCCGAAGGGAAAAGGGAGTTTTACCCTGGACCGGGTGAACCCACCCATAACGATCGAATTTGATACCAATGGTGTGGGGCAGGTGACGCGGCTGTTGCTTCATCAGGCGGGTAAGTTCACCTGGATCAAGGATACACCTTCTGTATCGCCGATGGGCGTCTACCGGCAGGACATCGATGCGTCCCTGCATATCCGGGTGCGCCAGGAAGGAGAGCGGATGCTGGCGGATACCACGCTGTTGCGGGCTATTGGCCGGGATAAATACCGGCTTGAAGACACCCGGCTGGACGACACTTATATTTTTGACCGGGATCGCAAAGGGGTGGTCAAACGCCTGATCGTCCAGCGGACGGGGGTACAGGCGTATGTACGTCGTTCTACGAGCACCCCGGCCGTTGTGCGGACGCATGCGCCGGACCGGCACCTGGGATTTTCGAGGGCGGATACGCTGGAGGGGGCGTCTTTGCCGGCGAGAACCTGTTATGATGTGCTGTTCTATGACCTGGATGTTGCGGTGGATCCTGTCGAGCGGTCTGTCAAGGGGCGGAACCGTATCCGGCTACGGGCAGTGCGGGATCTTGATAGCCTGCAGCTGGACCTGTATGCCAATCTGCGGATCGACAGCATATGCTGGCGGTGGCGGAACCTGGTCAACGGGGGTGCGTTGGACCTGATTGGCGGAAAGACGTTAGACCCGGCCAGCGGGAGGAGGCTGGATTACAGGCGGGAGCTCAATGCCGTGTATGTGAAGTTCCCTGCTCCTGTGGCCGCGGGTACGGTGGGAGAGATAGAGGTAGTCTATGAAGGGAAACCTATTCTTCCCGACCCGTCGGTGTTGCAGGGGGGAGTCATTTGGTTCAGGGATGCGAAGGGGAAGCCCTGGGCGGAGACGGTGTGTCAGGGATCGGGAGGCAGTCTTTGGTGGCCGGGTAAGGACTTGTTGTCGGACAAGCCGGATAGCATGCGGATCGTGCTGACGGTACCGGCGGGATTGATGGGCATATCTAATGGCCGTCTGCTGGATACGACTACACTGCCTGATGGGCGGCGACGCTGGGTCTGGTATGTAAGCTATCCCATCATCAACTATGACGTGGCTTTTTATATCGGGGATTATGTGCACTGGCGGGACAGTGTGGGCTATGACTATTATTGTATGCCTTACAGTGAGGAAAAAGCGCGGCGGCTGTTTGCGGGTGTGCCTGCGATGATGCGGCTGTACGAAAAGGACTTTGGTCCGTATCCTTTTGCGCGGGATGGGTTCAAGCTGGTAGAGGCGCCCTATCCCATGGAGCACCAGAGCGCGGTGACTCCCGGGCCTATCACGCCGTTAGGGGATGGCCCCTACGACACGGCTGAGACCACGAGGACGCTATGGCATGAAAGCGCCCATGAGTGGTGGGGTAACAGCGTGAGCTGTGCGGACTTCGCGGACCTGTGGATACATGAGGCGTTTGCGACCTATGGGGAGCAGCTCTCGTACGATGCCTTTGGGAAGGGGGATGAACGATATGTCCGGAATGAGGAGCCGGCGAACAAGGAGCCGATCATCGGGGTTTATGGTGTCAACTATTTCTACCTGGGTGATATGTACAGCAAGGGAGCGCGGATGCTGAGGACGCTGCAGCATGTGGTGGGGGATGACTCGATATGGTTTGGGGCGCTGCGGGGGATACAGGAGCGGCTGCGGTATGGATCGGTGACGACGGAGGAGGTGATACATTGGTTTAATACGCTGGCGGGAGCGGATTATACGCCTGTGTTCGACCAGTATTTGCGGCATACGGGAGTGCCCGCGCTGCAATGGAGGTCATCCCGTCCGGGAGTGGTTGAGTATCGGTGGAAGGTAGATGTACCGGGGTTTTCGATGCCGGTGAAGGTGAATGGGGGGCAGGTGCTGCCGGCGACGGAGGAGTGGAAAGAGGTGCGGATGGAGGGCGAGATGAAGGTGGATACGGCTGCCTACTATATTCAGGTTTTGAGAACAGCGCCTTGAGTGTTACGAATAAACTTACTACAACATCAGCGCAAACGTCGTGCGGGTCCCATGATGGTTGGCGATCTCGAAATCTCCGTCGATGGAGGCCATCCTTTTTTTCATGTTGTGGAGGCCGTTGCCGAACTTCCTTAACTTTTCCATATTGATGCCGACGCCGTCGTCCTGGATCTCGATGGTCAGCCTGTCGGTGACGGTGACGTTGATCCTGACCACGGAGCTTTGGGAGTGTTTTAGCACGTTGTTCAGCGCTTCTTTTACAGAGAGGAACATATTCCTTCTTTTTTCTCCATTGATCTCGCGGTGAGGGATGGAGGAGGGCATGCTGAAGTAGCAGTCGATGGAGGTATTCTCGAAGAACTCCACGGCGTAGCTCCGGACGTAGGCGATGAGGTTTTCCACGGAGTCGTTGGAGCTGGTCATGGTCCAGATGATGGTGTTCATCTTATTGAGCAGCTCGTTGGCGGAGTTGGAGATCTTTTCTATTTCGGGCAGGGTCTGGTCCTTCATCCGGCTCTTTACTATTTCGCTCATCAGGCGGATGGCTGTCACGCCGGAGCCGAGTTCGTCGTGCATGTCGGCGGAGATGCGATTGCGTTCGTCCTGTTTGGCGGCGAGGACGGCCACCTGTTTCTCCAGTTCCTTTCTTTCCGTCTCCAGCTTCAGCTTTTCCTCTTTCTGGATGCTCTTGATGATCTCCATCTTATTCTTGTATGTAAGGGCGAAGAGGAAGAAGAGGAGCTCGATGGTGATGCCTACTTCATAATGAAAAAGGGCGAGGTTGAGCACGGAGACGCCGCGGACGACATGGAAGTTGGTGGCAATGATGATCTGTGATAATATGGAGAGGCCCACGAGGCTGATATTGCCCATCACGATATAGTTCATCAACTGGTTGTGATAGCTGAGGCCTTTGATGATGAAGATGAGCGAGACGGCCATCAGCACGTATTTGGTCAGGGCTTCGATGTTGTTGGAGACCCGGAAGTCGGGTACGAAATAATAGGTGATGGTGTAGAGGATCATGAGCACGCCGATGGTGCTTGCGCCCCAGAACAGGTAGCGGTCCAGGCTCCGATAGTTCTTATGGGTCTCCAGGAATTTGCGGTGGAAGACGATATAGGAGATATGGCCGAGACAAAATATGATGTTGTCGAAGTAGCCTTCGAAAAAGAAGTTGAAGGGTGTGGTGGTATTATGCAGGATGGATTTCAGGAACAGGAGGGTGCTGATACAGAAGCAGTAGCCTGCATAATAAAGGAATTCGGGTTTGGAGGTCTGGAGGAATTCGCTGACGCCATAAAAGATCATCATGAGCATGATGCCGGCGAACAGGTTGGTGATGATGTCGATGTTGGTCTTGTTCTTATGGTTGTAGTCGACGCCATGTGCGATAAAGGCGTCCTTTGTCAGGCTGGGGTTGATGGAGTTGGTAGGGCTTCGGACAAAGGTCAGCACGGCATAGAAGGTGGCGCCTGAATCCCGGGGGCCGAGGGTGATCTTTCTGTACCCCTCGCTGTCGGGATCGTCGGGCAGGACGACGGGGACGGGTGTGATGGCGTCGGCGGTCTGGCGATATAGCTGGATGGAGTCGTAGTAGAAGCCGGGACAGAAATATACGCTTTGTGAATCGGAGCTGCTGTTGATAAGGGTGAATAACAGCACCGCTTTATAATTGACTTGTTCGGGACTGATGAAATGTTCGTATTTTTTTGTTCCCCTGATGGAATAGTCGAGGGTGGGCAGCTGGCCGGGGGAAATTGTCCGCAAATGGGAAAAGCAAAGGCGGGTAGAGGGGGAGATGTCGTCGGCCACTCCGACCCTGGCCAGGTCGGGGAGTCCCGCGGCCGGCCCGGAATTTGCCGTGGCAGGGTTTGGGGAAGCGGTGGTTTGGGCATGCAGTTTGCCGACTGTGAGTATCGTCAGGACGAAAGTTATAAACAAGACATGAGTCGCCGCCAATGACTGTCCTTCGGACAACGAGCCTCCGGCCCGTCGGGGGTATAAGTTAGTATGGTAGCGGCCTGGCATGTATTGGATAAGCTGTTTTTTAAAGATAAAGTAAATAAATAAATATAATTATGTCTCTATTATCTTTGTATTCATGGCAAACCGACTGAAGTCAAAGAAGAGCCAGGCCTCAGAAAAGCTGAAACCTGAAAAGGATCCTCAGGTGACAGTCAAACAGATCGTCAAGGATGAGCGTACCCATAAGATAACGGGGGCTGTCTTTCTGTTGCTAGCCGTCTTCCTTTTTATAGCATTTACTTCCTATTTGTTCACCTGGAAAGAGGACCAGGACAAGGTGTTCCATGGGGCGCGGATCCTGCTGCCTTCATCGGATGTGAAGGTATCCAACCTGCTGGGCAATCTTGGGGCGTTGATAGCGCATCAATTCTTCTATAAAGGTTTTGGAGTGGCGTCCTATCTGTTCTGTTCCTTCTTTTTTATAGTGGGGGTGAACCTGCTCTTCGCCCGAAAGGTATTTTCCATCAAGCGTAATCTCCGGTATGTCGTCACCGGGCTGATCTTTTTCTCGGTGGCGTTGGCGTTTGTCACGCGAGGTAATGGTTTTCCCTGGGGTGGCGCTGTGGGGGATATGATCAGCGACTGGCTGGTGAAGTTCCTGGGCTGGGTGGGAACGGCGGCCTTGCTGCTGGTGACGGGGCTGGCCTATTTTATCTGGCGATTCAATCCGGTGTTCAAAATGCCTGTCCTTCCGGTGCGGGAGCGGAAACCTGCTATGGCGGAGGTAGAGGAGGAAGGGTCGTTGCCGGTGCCTCCTGTAAACGGTGGGGCGCGGCTGTTCGTGGATGAGGGGTTTAGCAGCATGAAGGGGAATGTGCTGAAGGAGGAGGGAGGCGTTGTGGCGATAGCGCCCGGGGAGGAAGAGGAGATGCATCGATTGGAGCTGGTGGAAAGGGCTAATGATGGTCCTTCGGACAACGGGCCGGGGGCCCGTTTCGAGGAAGAAGATGAAGATCCGCCTTTTGAAATTACGTCTGCTGTGGAGGAAGAAGAGGAGCCGGAAGTGGAGATACCGCCGTTGGTGCTGCCTCCTGTGGCTCCGCCGGTGGTCCCGCCTTTGAAGGGCCGGCAGGCTGCTGCTGCGCCGGAGCTGGAGCTGGAGATCAAGGGACCTGAAAATACGGAAGCGGGTGAGGGCATGGAGGGTATGGGGGGGGAAGAAGCAGCCACCGGATTGCCTTTGCCGGATTATGAGCCTACCCTTGATCTGCGGGATTATAAGTATCCTTCG
>DASZWE010000186.1:0-5514 GCA_035546735.1 Puia sp. | reverse complement strand
ATCAGTCGGGCTTTACCCTCTATGGCAACTCCGCCATCCTGGGCGGCGCACAGACACAGGGACTCTACGAGAATACGGAACCCAACCCCTTCATCACCTGGGAAAGGGCAACAAAGACAGACGTGGGCATCGAAGCCAGGATACTGAACAATATGATAAGCATCGAAGCCGACTACTTCCACGAAAAGCGTGGCAATATGCTCCTGTATCCGAATATCACTGTTCCCGCTGAATACGGCATCGGCCTCGCTCAGCAAAATGCAGGCATCATGACCAATAATGGCATCGAGCTCGCCCTCAACGGCAGCTATCCTGTATCGAAAGACCTCCGGATCACGCTGGCCGGTACCTTCAGCTATGCGAAAAACAAACTGGTCCAGATCTTCGAGAACAAGGCTACCTACGATTACTGGAACCTGAGGCAGACAGGCCGCTCGCTGAATACACAGTTTGGCTACCAGGCGCTGGGGTACTTCTCGGACGGCGATTTTGCAAGCCCCGGCGTCCTGAAATCGGGTATAGCTACCCAGACCTGGTCACCCCTGGCGCCTGGCGATATCCGTTATGCTGATGTCAGCGGACCGAATGGAAAGCCCGATGGCACCATCAATTCCTATGACATGGTTCCCCTTGGACCGCCCACAACGCCCCAGATCGTCTATGGCTTTGCACCCGGCGTAACCTACAAAGGCTTCGAGCTGTCCCTGTTGTTCCAGGGCGCCGGAGAACGCTCCCTCCAGATCGCCAACTCGGCCGCCTGGGCATTCGACAACAACAAGAATGCACCCGTCACCGTGCTCGACTACTGGACAGAAACCCATCAGCACGCAGCCTATCCCAGGATGACGACATCCCCGACCCCCAACAATACCCAGACCTCGTCTTTCTGGCAAAAAAATGTTTCTTACCTGCGCTTGAGAACAGGCGTATTGGGATATACGCTCCCCAAAACGCTCACCAGCAAGGCGGGTATGAGCTATGTTAACATCTATGTCTCGGGACAAAACCTGCTGACCTGGACGCCGATCAAGAATTTCGACCCCGAAGTCAGTAACAACAGAGGCTGGTATTTCCCCACTCAAAAAGTTGTTACCATCGGAGCTAAAATTCAATTCTAACATCAAAAAGAAAACTATTCATGAAAACTTCATATAACATGAAACCGAAGGTCCTGGCCAAACTGGCGATCGCCGGCGCCCTGATCCTGTCCGCATGTAAAAAGGACAGCTCTTTAAATGTCCAAAACCTGAGCTCCGTAGACGCGTCGACGGCCTTCGCATCCACCAATGCCGCGGACCTCGTGCTCAACGACATTTACAATAGCCTGCCGGACGAATACAACAGCGTATTCGACGCATTCGACAACTGGTCCGACAATTCCATGACCGGCTTCAACTGGTCCAACAGCTGTAACCAGATGAGGACAAAAGCCAATATCAATTCCAACACGACGTTCTCCTACGATTGGGGTGGAGGGACGCAAAAAGCGACTTCCTGGCTTAAATGGGACTATAACTATTCCTACATCCGCAAATGCAATGTCTTTATCAGCAACCTGCAGGCCTCCACGCTGCCGGACAGCTACAAGAACCAGCGGCTGGGCGAAGCAAAGGTCTTAAGGGCCTTCTTCTACCACATCATCTGGATGGCGTACGGCGGCGGTCCCATCATCACCAAGCCCGACAACCGCGCCACCGATGGAGACTCGATCTATCACAAAAGAGCTTCTTTCGACGAGAACTTCTCTTTCCTGGAGACGGAACTGACTGACGCAGCCGCCCTGTTGCCCACCAATAACGGTAATGACGGAGCCGGCAGGATCACCAAAGGAGCCGCCCTGACATTGAAAGGATGGGTCGAGCTCTATTATGCCAGCCCGCTGAACAATAAGACCAACGACGCCAGCAGGTGGGCGGCGGCGGCGGCTACCAACAAGCAGGTTATGCAGATGGGATATGAGCTCTATCCCAAATATGACGAGCTGTTCCTTGGTACGGGTAATGGCAACAACGAAGGCATACTCTACCGCGAATACCTGGGCCTGAAAGCGGGCAGCAATATCGCCGGATACCAGGGTCCTGGTTACGTTGGAACGCAATGGCTCAGCTGGGGTGGCTCTACTCCCACACAGGAGCTGGTGGACGACTACGTTATGGCCAATGGCAAAGGGATCAACGAGACGGGATCAGGCTATGACCCCCAGAACCCTTATGCCAATCGTGAACCCCGCTTCACCCAATCCATATTGTACACGGGAAATACATTCAACGGCATTGAATATTCATCTGCCGTTGACGTGGGGAACAATAAAATCGATCTGTCCGACGCCTCCGACAATACCAACACGGGCTATGCCATGAAAAAAGCCATCGATACCACCGTCAACCCCTGGCAGGGCGGCGCCAGCAGCGAGACCTACTACTACTTCCGGTATGCAGAGGTGCTGCTGAACTATGCGGAAGCCCAGAACGAAGCCGTGGGACCCGATGCCAGCGTATACGCTGCGCTGGACCAGGTCAGGACAAGGGCAGGCATACCCACCTTTACAGATGTTTACCCAGGCGCGACACAAGCCCAGATGCGTGACCTCATCCACCGCGAAAGAAGAGTGGAGCTGGCCTTTGAAGGCAAAAGGTATTTCGACCTCATGCGCTGGAAGATCGCCGAGGTCAACCTCAACCATGTAATGCACGGCATGCGGGTCGATCCAAAATCCGGCGGTGGATATACCTATACGGTGATCAACGCCATCCCTGCTGGTGCGCCCCAGTGGTCCTTCGATGCCACCAAGAACTACCTGCTGCCCATTCCGCTGTCCATCATCAGCCAGAATCCTGATGAGCTGACACAAAATCCGGGTTTCCAATAATCTGATACGAGCAAACAGGAGGTACCCTGGTACCTCCTGTTTTAAAATGACATCATGAAACGTGTTTTATTACCAATCCTGACCCTCCTCGTTTTGTCCGCGCAATCACAGCGCAGCTTCAGGCTCGTATGGGCTGACGAATTCAATAAGGACGGCGCGCCCGACCCGGCCAACTGGAGTTTCGAAGAAGGCTTTGTACGCAATCATGAGCGGCAATGGTACCAGCCGGAAAATGCTTACTGTAAGGACGGCATCCTGGTCATCGAGGCCAGACGCGAACAGAAACCCAATCCCAATTATGTCGAAGGCAGCAATGACTGGCGGAAGGAACGCAAGACCATCGACTATACCTCGGCCTGCATGATCACCAGGGGCAAACAACAGTGGCTCTACGGCCGCTGGGAAATGCGCGCCCGCATAGATATCAGTCCCGGCTGCTGGCCCGCATGGTGGGCGCTGGGAGTATCGAAACCATGGCCCTCCAATGGCGAGATCGATATGATGGAATATTATAGGGACAGCCTGCTGGCAAATATCGCCATAGGCACCAGCGCACCCCACAAAGCCTATTGGTACAGCAAAAAGACGCCGGTAGACACCGCATGGGCGTCAAAATTCCACCTGTGGCGGATGGACTGGGACTCCACCGGCATTGCCTTGTACGTCGATGACAGGCTTCTGAACCAGGTTCCCATGGCATCGCTGGTCAACAAGGACGGCACCGGCTTCCATCCCTTCCAACAGCCGCAATATATGTTGCTGAACTTTGCCATCGGAGGTGACAACGGCGGCGACCCGGCTAACAGCAGGTTCCCTGCCAAGTTCGAGGTGGACTATGTGCGGATTTATCAACGTTAGCTGACCAGCGCCTGCACATCCATGGCGCGGCTTATCTCCTGGGTAACATCCTTACCACCGGAAAGATTCGTGCTCAGACAGCCAACGGTATAGATCGGCCCCCAGGGAATACCCCACCATCCCAGTAAAAATGTGAGGGCCGTCCAGCCAAGCCCTTTTACAACAGCATTCTGCCCGGAACGTATAAAATACACGTCGGAGCTTCGCCGGAAAGTGAGGACAATAATAGAGATGGTGTAACGATAGACAACAAACTTACCGCCATTGCTCAGTTCTTCATTGATCTGCTCGGGCGTGAGGCCTTCAATGCCAAGGATCTTCATTGTATGGGTCGTTTAGGGGTTAAGGTGTAATAATAATGAAACGGACCCATCGAACCAATACAACTATTTAACCATATGTTGCCACAGGCAACATGGCCGAAGGCCCATCATTAGACATATGCAGGGAAAAGCCCATATTATCTTACCGGGATTTTTCTTGCATTATATCCACATGCCGCAATTCCAGCAGATTAAGCGCATTAGGCGTCAACCCTTTAACCCTTGGATCTACCAGCCGTATGACCTCGTCATACCATAAAGGCACCACGGGCGACGCATCCATTACTATCTGATCCATCTTACGGTAAAGTACATATCGGGCCGAGTCGTTATTTTCCAGCAACGCCTGCTCATACAGGTGGTCGAACCTCGCGTCATGGAATCTTGTATAATTAGGCGGGGCCGGATTCCTGGAATAAAAGACGCTCAGATAATTCTCGGCGTCGGGATAGTCCGCGATCCAGCTGCCCCGGAAGAACAAGGCCTGGCTACGGGCTGTCTCTTCCAGCAGCAGGCTTTTCTGCACCACCTCCACCTGTATCTTTATTCCGACGTCCTCCAGCTCCCGCGCGATCCAGCTGGCAAAATCCGAGTAGTCCGATATGGTCAGCAGATGTATGGACGGCAATCCCTTCCCTTCCGGAAAACCTGCCTGGGCTAGCAGTTGCCGCGCCCTGGCCGGATCATAATGATATCCTTTCACCACCGACGAGTCGAAACCAGGCATCCCCGCGGGTACAAAGCCGCTCTCCGCGGGAGTTCCCAGGGAATTGCGGAGATACAGCATCATCTTGCGACGGTCGAATCCGTAATTGATCGCCTGCCGCACGGCACGGAGTCGTAATGGAGAGCTCTTCACCAGCGGATTGGTGGTATCGACGAGCATACCCAGGTACTCCGTGTTGAGATAAGGACCCGTGGAAAGGATAATTTTTTTTGACCACTGCGGCTTCAGCTGCCCTTTCTTGCTCAACACCTCATCTTTGAACGTGGGGTCGATCTCGTTCATAAAGTCCAGCAATCCCTGGCGAAAGAGCAGGAACTCTGTAGCCTTCTCCTCATAAAAGCTCACCTGCACGGCATCCAGGTAGGGCAGCTGCCGGCCCGTGCTGTCCTTTTCGAAATAGCGCTTATTCTTCAGCAATATCAGCGACTCTCCCTCTTCCCAGGACTTGAATTGAAAAGGTCCCGTGCCACAGGGATGGCTCCGGAAATCTTTGCCGTAGAATTGCACTACCTCTTTCGGCACCACGGAACAATATTCCATACTGAGAATGCCAAGAATGGGGTTGAAAGGCGCTATCAGCTTCAATCGAAAAGTGCTGTCATCCAGGGCCGTAAAAGGCCCCGAAGCGTCTATCCTGTCATTGAATATCCAGGCCCCGCTGCTGGCCGTGCGGGGATCGATGATCCGGTGAAAGCTGTACACCACATCCTCCGCCACCATACGACGCCCCTTGCCGC
>DASZWE010000185.1:0-8956 GCA_035546735.1 Puia sp. | reverse complement strand
TAAAACCTTCCTTGTCCTGTTCAATACAATAGGCTGTGGAGCCGGCAAGACCATCGGTGATATCATAATGGGTATAGCTGTATTCCTGCGCATGGGCGGAATAGGCGAGGCTGATAAGGGAAAGAAGAGGAATAAGCAGCTTCATAAGACCTAATAAAAATAAGGCTTATCTATTAATACGGTTCTGATCATATGGTATTTTCTTGATAGGTTAAGTCGAATTTGGGGAATTTTATGACGACACGGGTGCCGGCAGCGACACCCAGCGGGTCTTTCAGATCGATGACCTCTACTTCGATATGCTCTTCATGGGTGGAGTTGATGAGCCGGATGCGGTCAGCTGTGAGCGACATTCCTTTCGACTGATACTCGATATGCTCCCGGGTCTTGTAGCTGGCAGCCTTTTCCCGTCCGATGCCATTATCCTCTATGACTATCACCAGCTTGCCCTCTTTCTCACATATATTGATCCTTATATAGCCACCCACGGTCCTGCGATGACGCAGGCCATGCCGCATACAGTTCTCCACGTACGGCTGGATGATCATGGGAGGTACATAAAGGCCCCGGCTTACCGACAGTTCCGGAGATACGTCGATGGAGTAATTCATTTTTTCCTTGAACCGAAGCTTTTCAAGGGAGAGATAGGTTGACAAATACTCGAGCTCATCTTCCAATGGAATGAGATCCTTGGTGGAATTATGCAGGGTGGCGCGTATCAGCCTGGCAAATCCCGTAATGTATTTGTTGGCGGCGAGGATATCCTGGTCGAAGATGTATTGCTGAATGGAATTGAGACAGTTGAAAATAAAATGAGGATTCATCTGCGCCTGTAGCGCGGTATGCTCCAGCTCCGTCATTCTTTTGGCGAGCAGCTCTTCTTCCTCCTGCTGGCGGCGTATATGCTTGATACGCAGGGAGACGAACAGCCAGGTCAGCGCCAGGAACGACGCCAGAATGATCAGCTGGAACCAGGCGGCTTTCCAGAAAGGGGTCTCCACGGTGAAGCGGACAGTTCTTGTCGGACTCGTTACCCCGAATTTGTTGACGGCATAGAGTTCCAACGAATAGTCGCCCGAGGGAAGGGTATGGTAGTCGAGGAAGGTTTCCTTGGTGCTCTTCCAATTATTGTCCAGTCCGGAAAGGCGATAATAATAGGTGATATTACCTGCCGACTTGTACGAGATACCCACGAAATCAAATCGAATATCGTTGGCCGCTGGACGTAACACCAGTTGGGAGGTGTCGGACAACCTGTCCTTGCCCGAGCTGGTGATGCCCAACAGTGCCAGCCGGCAGCCGGCAGTCAGATTGGTACGATTGGGATTGAAATAGCTAAATCCTTCGGGTGTGCCCACATATACCGTATCTCCATCGAAGCAGACGGCATTGATCATGTTGGAGGCGAGGCCGTCCTTGGCGGTGTAGCGGGTGATCACTAGGTCGCCTGCCTTGAAGCTGACCCTGTTCAGCCCTTTATCGGTGCCGACCCATAGATCATTTCCATGCACCGTCAACGTTCGGCAGATATTACTGCTAAGCCCCTGCTGGCTCGTAAGGTACATCGGTGGCTGCCGGGGCCGCAACCCGATGACTCCCGCATCATAAGAGCTGACCCAGAGAGTGTGGTTCCTGTTCCCGGCGATAGCGGAGATCCTTTTCTTCAAAAAAGGAATGCTGTCCCCTAAAAAACGGGCCTCTCTGCTGCCATATCTGACATAGAGGCCATTCAGCGTTCCGATATATAGCGTATCGCCATGTAACATAAGGGCGCTGCATCGTTTTCGGAAGAGGGTATCCATTAACGTTAGCGTAGGTATATAAATACGAAACACGCCGTGAGAATTGCCTACGATCATTTGTTGCGCATTTTCCCTGACGACGAACTTTCCCTGCATCACCGCCAAAAAACTGTAGACTGTTGTATCGACCAGCCCCACATGATCATGGCTACCGTAAACGATCGCACCATTAGGAGCTCTGTCGACATAGGTGACATAACCAAATGAGCCAAAGCCGACCTTGAATGCCTTTAAGGACTGCCTGGGACCGTAAGTGTACGCCATCTCTCTAGTAGCGCCAATGAACAGTTCATTTTTTCCCTTGTTGATGTAAAGGGCTGCGCAACGCCGTGAATGAATGTCCAGAAGGGTCATATTTTTGATCTCGTTGGAATTCAGCCGGTAGATCCCCTGTCCCATCGTGCTGAACCAAAGGTTGCCTTCATCATCCCGAAAGGTTCTGCTCACCTGTACGCCTGGCATATATTTTCTCCGGGCGTCCGTCTTGATATTCCACTCGCTTACACCTGCGGCACGGTTGTAATAGACAAGGCTGTCCCCGATAAGCCCATAGGTTTGGAAGTCGGGATTCGAATAGTCCGTGGTGTCTTTTAACACATGTCCGGTGGTGCTCTGTATGATCATATGTCGAAAAGGGAGTACTCTCCCGATAAATAATGAGGGATTGAGCGCCATTGCCGTAGTTGCAATGCCACCCGCATATGCAATATGGCATAGATAGGTAAAATGACCGTTATTTAACTTGTAGATAGTATGGTCTGCCAACACGACAAAAAAGCTGCTATCCCTGCTGCCACCTACTGTCAGGAATTTTCCCACGGGCTTGCCATCGATGTCGTGATAATCTATAACCCGTCCATCCGTCATTATCAGGTGGAGGGTGGACGCCTCCATTAATAAAATATTCCCTTCTTTATCTTCCGCCATACCTTCGATGTTGCTGGCGAAATGTATCTTTTTCAACAACGAGTCGTTGCTGGCGTTGTGGATCCTGCCCTTATAAGCGTAACATATGGAGGGATGGAAAAGAGCCATCCAGACACGATCCTTCGAGTCGCATAACATCTGCAGGACTTCCATATCCGGCAGTCCGTCGGCCGTGGTATAGCTGGTGAAATGTGTACCGTCAAATCTGCTGAGCCCCGTTTCGGTGCCTATCCAGATAAAACCTTCCTTGTCCTGTGCGATGCAATAGGCTGTGGAGCCGGCAAGACCATCGCTGATATCATAATGAGTATAGCTGTATTCCTGCGCACGGGCGGAATAGGCGAGACAGATAAGGAGAGGAATAAGCAGCTTCATAAGACTTTATAAAAATAAGGCTTATTTCGGAGGATGATGGTTGTCTTGCCTATAACAGTCATAAAATTTTTGCAATATTGCAGGAACTGGGAGAAGGTATAACGGCTGTGCCGGCCACGGATCAGACGGGAGAGCAATAACCCCAACAGGAAGACCGGCATCTCCAGCAGATAGAAGGCCAGCTGCACAAGGAACCATCCGCTGCCGAATTGCTTGCGTATCCTGACGAAATTGGAGAGCATGATCTGCAATCCTTTCCGGTCATAGAGATTGTAATATCCTTTTCCTTCTGAGCCAAAGGTCTCGTTGGCGGATGCGCCCTGCAGATGGATGACATGCAGCTGGCCGTAAATACACATTTTGCCATACTTCCGGAGCCTGCCGCACCACTCTGCCTCCTCCGCATACAGGAAGAAGTCCTCGACCATCAGCCCAGCTTTTTCAATAGCTGCCTTTTTCACCATGAGGAACGCGCCATTGATCCAGTCCACCTCCACCAATGCATCGGCTTCCGGGACATTAGGCTTGTCTACCCTGAACAGCTCGCCGGCCCGTTTTATGACAGATCCCAGGTAGGGCAGGGGCAGAAGATAGTTCAATCCTCCCTTCATGAAGAAGTTGCCGGATATCTGCGGGGTCCTGTCCGCATTCAGCAGCTGGACGCCTCAGGCGACTTAGGACGAAGCTGCCAACAGCTCATAACAGCGGGTGATGGCGTCCCCTTCCACCAGGGTGTCCGAGTTGAGCAGCAGCACCGTATCTCCTTGCGACATGCGTATGCCCGCATTGTTGGCCCTGGCAAATCCTGCATTGTATCCCATGTCCGACCAGCGCACATTTGGGAAGGCATGCAGAATGCGTTCACGGCTGTCATCTCCCGAAGCATTATCTATCACAATGACCTCGAAGTCAGGACGGCCAGCCTGTGCATAGACGGTACGCAGACAGTCGATGACAAGCTCCGGCGTCTTATAATTCACTATGATGATGGAAAGGGCGGTCAATGGTCTTTTTTTGGAGTAAAACAATAGCGGAGCAACGCAACCCAGCCTGCCGCGCTCACCGTGAGCAGGTATTTCAGCTTCATCAGGGGGACGTATACGATGGTGATAAGGACCTGGCGGCGGGATAGCTTCCAAAGCCGGCCCAGGTACAGCCTGTACTTTTTTGCATTGTTCTTCTGAACAGCATTGAAGACCGCAAATTTCCTGTACAGGAGCGTCAACTGCGGGGGAGGAAGCTTCTTTTCCAGTCCCGCCATTTGTCTTTCTACCATGATCTTCGCCAGGTCGTTGACCACATCTCCCTGTGTGGAAGTAAGGGATGACGGATGCTCCCTGTAAAAGTAAAGGTCGTATCCGGACAGATAATAAAAATTGAACTGCAGGAACGCCCGCATAAAAAAATCATAATCCTCGATGAGGAAGGCTCCCGGATTATAGCCCTTATTCATTCTGAACACCTGCTCTTTATATAGAAAGCAGGCTCCGCATCCAAGCCAGTCGGTGAAGCTGTCGTATATATTGTTGAACTTCCGAACGCCAAACACATGTCCATTCTCGTCCACCAGGGAATAGTCCGTATATACGAGGTCGATGTTCGGATCTGCCGTAAGTATATGCACCATTTTTTCCAATGCGCCGGGTGCATAGTAATTGTCGTCAGAGGTCCATGTATGATATTTGCCCTGCGCCTGTTCGAAACCTGTATTTAGGGACAAAGGCAGTTTCTTATTGAAAGTGTTGTGAATGACCTTTATCCGGGGATCCTTTTTCCTATACTCCTCTATAATCTCAGCCGTATTGTCCGTAGAGCAGTCATTGACGATAATGAGCTCGAAGTCTGAAAAGCTTTGGCCAAGACAGCTGTCTATGGACTGCCGGATATACCGGGACCCATTATACGTAGGCAGGACAATGGATACCAGGGGAGTGCTCATAGCTTTTCATTTAATAGTACATCGGTGATCTTTCTGGCGCTGGTGCCGTCCCCGTAGGGATTGACGGCCTTTGCCATTCGCTGATAGGCGTCTTCGTCATCCAGCAGTAGCCTGGCATGCGTTATGATCTTCTCCCGGGAAGTTCCTACCAGTACGGCAGTTCCTGCCTCTATCCCCTCCGTCCTTTCCGTGACGTCCCGTATCACAAGGACGGGTTTGCCCAGGGCGGGCGCTTCCTCCTGGATGCCTCCGCTGTCCGTAATGACGAAGTAACAAAGGTCGAGCAGCTTTACCAACTGAGGGTACTCTACAGGAGGTATGAGATGTACGGACTTCACTCCTTTCATTTTGGCATTCACCACCTCCTGTATATGCGGATTCAGGTGCACGGGGTAGACGATCTGCGCCTGCGGATAGGCGGATACTATGTCCATCAGCGCATCGCATATGTCCTGGAAAGGTTTGCCGAAGCTTTCCCTTCTGTGTCCTGTGACGAGGATGAGCTTTTTGGAAGGATCCAGGAAGGGGAACTCCGTTGCGGATCTATCCGAGGTCCTGACCCTTTCAACGGCATACAGCAGCGCATCGATCACTGTATTGCCCACCTCGAATATCTTCCCGTTTATAGCCTCCTTCTTAAGGTTGTTGGAAGCCAGGGGAGTAGGGGTAAAATGGAGATCCGCCAGCTGGCCGATTAGCTTGCGGTTCACTTCTTCGGGAAAGGGAGAATATTTGTTATGGCTCCTGAGCCCCGCTTCGATATGTGCGACGGGCACCTTCTGATAGAAAGCCGCCAGGGCGCCTACAAAAGCGCTGGTCGTATCGCCCTGTACAAGCACGATGTCAGGACCTGCACTGGCCAGTACTTCCCGCAGACCGCTGAGCCCCTTCGAAGTGATGTCGAACAATGTCTGTCCGGGCTGCATCAATGAAAGGTCATAGTCTCCCTTTATTCCAAAAAAATGAAGCACCTGGTCGAGCATTTCACGATGCTGACCGGTTAGACAGACCTTCACCTGCAATTGTTCCGGATGTTTCAGACATTCATGAATGATAGGCGCCATCTTGATTGCCTCGGGTCTTGTTCCAAATATAAATAGCAGCTTGCGCATTTTCTGTTGTTCTATAGATTGATCAATTTGTCCAGTAAGGTCTTTCCGGCAGCGGGGTCATATAATTCCATGGCCTTCCGATGGGCATGCATTCCCATGGACGCCCAGTGTTTCTTTTCCTGCCAGACCCTTTCCAGCGCCTTGTCCAGGCTGGATACGGCGGCCGACGGCGCCAGCCATCCGGAAACTCCGTCCTCTATCCACTCGGCGGCGCCTCCCACGTCCGTGGCCATGCATGGCCGCCCGCATAACATGGCCTCTACAATGGCCAATGGCATACCTTCCATATGCGAAGGCATTAACAATACCTGGTTATGCTCCCATACCTGTCGAATATCGCTGACCTTGCCGTGAAAGATCACCTTGTCCTGCATCTGGTACCAGGCTGTCAGCATTTGGAGATATTCCTTGTCCGGGCCGTCGCCATAGATATTCAATATCCAATCCCTTTCCATCCACCTGGGATCGGCCAGGGCCGCCAAGAGAATGTCCTGTCCTTTATGTGCGACAATGAGATTGCCCACCAATGCCCAGTGCACCTTGCCGGTGGAAGGGAAGGGCAGGGGCGTAACATCGGGCATGTTCACCGGATTCCTTATCAACGCTGCATTGGGTATATCCCGACAGAGATGCCGCCGCGCCGTCGCCAGGCTGCGAAGCGAAATAAAGAATACAAGGGCGGCTCTGTCGTAGACCGACAGGATCGTATCACGGGCAGCGGAAGAAAAGCCACGGTCATTCTCCGCATTCAAATGCCCGATAATATACAGACGCGGACGATTTCCCATCGTCTGCAGCATTTGCTGTTCCGTGGCTATGGAATAACAGGTGCCGTTATAGACTACGACGTCAGGGTTATGCCGGAACAGCGGTACGAATGGGTTCCGGAGCTTTTTTTTGAGGAAGTTGACCAGCGTTCTTACCGCCCTTGCCCGGGGACTCAGACCGGGCGGGAAATAGCCGGGACGCCGGAACAGCAATGCCCCCATATCCCGGAGCTCCACCAGCCGGGGATGGACCGTATCAAAGTCAAAGGACATATGCATTACCGTATGTCCTTCGGCGATAGCCTGTTTTGCCATGGCGAACCAGAGCTCTTCGCTGCCGCCCCATGGCTCCCGGATCATAGAGATAACGGCTATCTTCATACGGCATTCCTCACTTTTTTACAAAGGATGACATTGTTGAGATAGAGGTCCTGCCGACGGGGCAGTATCCTGCTGAAGGCCAGGGCAAGGATATTGAGGCTGGTATAGGAGAAGAATCGGAAAGCGGAACGAACTCCAGGTATCTTGCGCAATTTTGGATTGATGTGCTGATGGATGTACATGATCCAAAGCTGGAAGACCGTTTCCACTCCGTTGCCTGTCTTGTCCTGGTGAACTACTTCAAATCCATTGCGCTCGAAAAGACTGCGTAACCCAAAAGAAGAGTAACGGGCAAAATCATTCGGTACCTCATGCTCGCAGATGGCAAACGGACAGGTCGCCAGGATGGAAGCGCCTGTTTTCATAACTCTGTTCAATTCTTTTAAGACCTCCTCCAGGTTGAACACATGCTCGAATACTTCGCTACTGAAAACCGCGTCGAATGTTTCATTCCCAAAAGGGATGCTTTTGCCGTCGTAGAAAACATCGATCTGCTCGTTGAGATGAGGGTGCCCGGGATTCTCGAAATCCAGACCGGTATACTCATCCACTGCAAAGAGGGATCGATACGGCTTGGTTCCACAGCCAAAGTCCATCAGGCGGCCTTTTAGCAAAGGAGCATATTTCTTTATCGATGTCAGCAGCCGATGGCGGGTAAGATAGGCTGGGAAGCTGATCCCCGGATCGAACTCGTATGCCAGACTGTTTTTTTTCATTCTATCTGTTTGATGGCAATCCGGCCCGTCTCGTCGATGCGATTTAACAACAATGGCTGTTTGTGCTCGGAAAAATATTCATCCACGGCTTTTCTGGCGCCCGCCCAGTGACCATAGTCATCCAGGATCAATACGCCTGTCCTCGAGAGACGTGGAAAAAGATGAATAAGCTCATGACGGGTGGATTCATACCAGTCCGTGTCCAGTCTCAGAAGAGCTATCTGCGAAGGAACAGTGGATGGTATTGTTTCCTCTACCTTGCCTTTGATATAATGGATCCTCTCCTGGGGATACCTGGTTTCCTGCATACCTTCCTGTACGGTCTTCAAGGTGGAATAAGCCCATACCAGGTTCTTTTCCTTATCCGCATCTTTTTCTAAAAGATCGCTGGCCGACTCACCGGAATAAGTCTTATCCCTTTCATCCGGGGCTGACATGCCTTCGAAAGTATCATATAGGTAAAGCTCGCGGGAACTTCCACCAAGCTGTAAGAGCATTTCAGCCACAGCCATCATGCTCCCCCCTTTCCATACACCACATTCCACGATTGCGCCGGGTATCTGGCTGGTTTCTATATAACGTACTGCCTCCAGAAGGGAATAGATCCTTTCGGGACTGGTCATAGTATTGTTCTTCACTTTGTCGTAGATCTCCCTGTGTACAGGATCAAAATCCGGTGGCAGGCTCTTAGATTTATTCCTTCTTACTACATCGTAGCCTATATGTTGAAATTGCCTGCTCAGCCATTTTTTCATGGACATAACGATTTAGCGCGCAATATAATACAAAAAATCATTCAGCGTCGCGGCCTTTCTCTGCCGGGTTGACAGCGTCCAAAATGACACGGCCGTTGTCTACAGCGACACGTCCGTAAAGTCATGCTAAGGTTTTTATCCTATCGCGAGTATATTTGCCGTTATTCCTAAAACTCTAATTT
>DASZWE010000184.1:0-4436 GCA_035546735.1 Puia sp. | reverse complement strand
GGCGTTGTACCTGTTCTTTGTATTCATACTGCAGAACAGGGTTATTACCTTGTCCAGGTCACTGACCGTTCAGTTCTGCTACCTGGCCTTCATCGCCGCCAATTATTATTTTCAGGTGTTGTACGGCATCCCCCGCCTGCTTCATCGCAGGCAATATATCCTGTTCATCACCCTCCTCGTCACCGGTATCGTCGTCACGGCGGCCCTTCGGGTGCCGCTGGTTGTATATATGAATAGCCATGTCTTCTCTTCCGGCAATACCAGCCAGGGACTCACAGATATATTTTACTCCTCCCTGCTGAACATCGCCATCTGGGTCATCGTTATACTGTCGATCAAGCTGATGCTGGATCGCATGTTGCTGCAACAGCGCCTGGACAAAGTAGAAAAAGAAAAGACCAAGGCGGAGCTCGATTTCCTGAACGCCCAGTTCAACCCCCATTTTTTATTCAATTCGATCAATTCCATCTACGCGCACATCGACAAACGCAACCCCACCGCAAGGAATATGCTGCTGAGCTTTTCCGGGATGTTGAGGTACCAGCTGTACGACTGCAATACCAATAATATCAGCGTGGACAAGGAAATGAGCTATATCAGGAATTATGTGGCGATCCAGCAGGCAAGAAAGGAAAGCCGGGTGCAGGTCTGCCTGACCATCGGGGACAGCGTGACAGGTTTTTTTATAACGCCTCTGCTATTCATCGCCTTTATCGAAAATGCGTTTAAATACGTCAGCGACCATGAGGACGAGGACAACAGGGTCGTCATTGCTTTTGAAAGAAAAGACAATGAGCTGCTTTTCTATTGTCATAATACAAAGGAGCCAGGGAATGGGAACAGCATCGGGCACAAAGGCATCGGCATCGCAAATGCCCGACGCAGGATGGCCCTGTTGTACCCCGGCCGGCATGCGCTGAATATCATGGACAATGAAGACATTTATGAAGTGACCGTAAACCTGCAATTATCATGAATTGTATCATCGTAGACGACGAGCCGGGCGCCCGGAAGTTACTGGAAGAATACATCGAAGACATCGACTTCCTGCGGCTGGTAGGCAAAGCCGAAAACCCATTAAAGGCAAATGCCCTTATGCGCAGCCTGCAGATAGACCTGCTGTTCCTGGATGTCAATATGCCGAAGATGAGCGGCATCGAATTCCTCCGGTCCCTGCCGGCGGTGCCTCCCACGATATTGACAACCGCCTATACGGAATACGCCATCGAAGGCTTTGAGCTGAATGTGTTGGACTACCTGGTAAAACCCATCTCTTACGAAAGATTCCTCAAAGCCTGTAACAAAGCGCGGGAGTATCGGGAATCACCCGCCACGGCACAGCATTTCTTTGTAAAATGCGATGGCAGGATAGAAAAAATCGCATACGACGAGCTGGTATTCGTAGAAGCCATGCTCAACTACGTCGTCCTCCATACGGACACGAGGAAGCTGATCGTTCATCTCACTATGAAGGCTATCTCCGAGCAACTGCCATCCGGGCTGTTTGAAAAGATCCACAAGTCCACGATCATCAATGTCGATAAGGTCAAAAGCATCGACGGCAATGAGGTAAACCTCGGCAAGTGCAAGGTGGTCATCAGCCAAAGCCTGCAGGAGAGCGTGATCAAAAGGATCATCCGCGACCGGATGCTGAAGCGGTAGTCCTCCGGACCGCCACCCGCCAGGCCAGCTCCGCGGAGAGCAGCATTCCAATGGAGACGAGCGCCGGCATGGCCATACTGTCCGAACTGACCAGCGCGCCCGACAGGGCAATAGCATATACTCCGATGGGCAGCAGGATCATCAGCAGCAATCCGGCATTGTTCATCGGTATCTTAAAAGGACGATGGGACAGCGGCTCACGGACACGCAGGATAAGGAGCGCAATAAACTCCAGCGCCATACCCGCTCCATACAATACGATATCCATCACGACAAGGTCGGAAAAGGTCCACAGAACGAGTATGCTGACGACAAAGGATGACGCAATGATGGACAAATAGGGCGTTCCAAACTTCGAATGCAGCTTACAAAGCCAATGCGGCAGCAGACTGTCCTCGGCCATGACCTCGGGTATGCGGCTGACGGAAAGCAGCACAGCAGAATAAAGTCCCAGCGAGCTGGCCATGCCCCCGATGGCCAGTAAGGCTCCCAGCCAATGTCCACCCACAAGAATGCCTAAAACAGGGAACTTCCCTTTATCCAGCTCCTCCGCGCTGATGCCTGACTGATGGACGGCCAACGTTGCTACGATATAGATCAGTACGATAAGGGCGAACGCCAGGCTGATGGACAGGAGATAGGACCGGGCGGGCCGTCGCACCTCACCCGCATAGGTAGTGGCATTGTCCCAACCGATGAAATTCCACATCACCGTGTAAAGGCCCATGGCGATGGGCGAGAAACCCAACCCATGCAGGGATGGCGCCGGTACCATGAAAGGATGAGTATGCTGCACCAGCTGAACGCTAAAAAGCAACAAAAAGGGCACCAGCACCACGATCCCCAGGAAAATAGACGTTTTTCCCACCGGCACGATGCCAAGGATATTCAGTAGGGCGGAAGACCAGATGATCACCAGACAGATGGGTATCTTGTAAACGGCTATCACAGGAAAAAAGAAGGCGGCATACCCGACAAACATGACGGGATAGATAGCCAGGTCCACAAATGTATACAGCCAGGTCCACCATCCTTCATAAAAAGCCCATCGCAGGCCAAGGGCCCGTTTCACCCATTGATAATAGCCCCCCGTCACGGGCATGAGACTGTTCAGCTCCAGCACCGTAAGGATGACGGGTACATCCCAAAGCAGGGGGGTAACGAGCAATAGCAGCAATGCGCCATGATCGCCTACATAGGAATAAAGGGATTCCAGCCCATAGGGACCTCCCGAGACAGTGAGAAAAATAATGGCGGCAAGCTGCAGGGGACGAAGTTTTTTGGCCATGGTTAAAAATAAAGAGAAAAACCAAAGCGCTGAGCGATAATGTACTAAGCCGTGCAGGAACTAAACATCCGACAGGTTGCCAAAATTGACTTGTAAAAGAATGAACATTCATTTATATTTGCGGAAGTCTAATCTGATGAGTCATGGGGTCAACGCTTATATTTGCATTCATGAGAACAAGGGACGAGAATAAAATAGAGGCCATTTACCGGGAAGCCCTGCAAATGATTGTCAAAGAAGGTTTTGACGGTCTGAGTATGCAGAAGCTGGCCCGGGCGGCAGGCGTCTCTCCCGCAACGATCTATATTTATTTCAAGGATAAGGAAGACCTGCTCCTGCAGCTGCACCGGCGGGAGGTGGATCGGTTCTTTACCTATCTCATGGAGGACTTCGATCCTGAGTCCGATTTTGCCACAGGCTTGGAGATCCAATGGAAACGGAGAGCGCAATATGTATTGGATAATCCCGATGTAACGCACTTCATGGAGCATTTTTCCTTCACCCCTCTTCAGAGCAAGACCTACGGCCCGCGGGACAAGCGCTTTAAGGATATAATGGGCCGGTTCGTCCACAAGGCTATTGAGAATAAGGAATTGGTTGTCATGCCCTTTGAAGTATACTGGTCCATTGCTTTCGCACCCTTGTACAACCTGGTGAAATACCACAAGGAGGGGGTGAATCTGGCAGGTGAAAAATTCGTCCTGACAGACACCATGCTGAAGCAGACCCTGTCCCTGGTGCTCAAAGCCCTAAAGCCCGAAACACATGAGCCCTCCGAATAAAAGTTGATTTTTTTTGATCTTTTAAATAAACGAACATTCATTCTTTATGACCAAACCAACCTTCACCCGCTATCAGGTATTCATGATCGTCCTGATATCCCTGCTACAATTCACCGTTATCCTGGATTTTATGGTAATGGCTCCCTTAGGCGCCTTATTGATCCGCATCCTGAAGATCAGTCCCGCCCAGTTCGGCTGGGTAGTATCGGTCTACGCCTTTAGCGCAGGCATCTCCGGAATACTGGCGGCGGGATTCGCCGACAAATTCGACAGGAAAAAAATGCTCCTGTTTTTCTATGCAGGTTTTGCATTGGGCACGCTGCTATGCGGCATCGCGCCGGATTATAACTTTCTCCTGCTGGCCCGTATGGTGACAGGCATATTCGGTGGCGTGCTTTTTTCCATCAACATGGCCATCATCGCCGACCTTTTCCCCCTGGAGACAAGAGGAAGGGTCATGGGTTTTGTCCAGATGTCCTTTGCCGTAAGCCAGGTGGCGGGCATCCCTGTGGGAATTTTCTTTGCCAACCAATACGGCTGGCATATGCCCTTCCTTATCATCATAGGCATCTGCCTGGTGACAGGCTTTTGCATCATACGGTGGATGCAGCCCGTGACGGCCCACCTGAAAGCCAGGGCGGCTCAAAAGCCCTTGCTCCATCTGGCCAGGACAGCCACCCGGAAAGAATACATCATCGCATTTT
>DASZWE010000183.1:0-6110 GCA_035546735.1 Puia sp. | reverse complement strand
TATTGGGCGCTGGCTATGCTGGCTGCCTGGCAACTATTTCTTTTTGTGCAGGGAGGTGACCGGGAGAAGCTGCATGAGACGGTGTCCTTTCTCTTCCTGCTGAATGCGGGGGTGATGGTGGCGTCATTTATTCGTATATGTATCCAGGCGGGTGCGTTGAACCCCTACAATTATGAGGGGCAGCACCGGAAATTCTTTATCAGCACGGGGGATATGATCACGGGCATCGGTCTGGACAGCAGCGTAACGGCGGCTCTTATCAGCGCCTTTGGGCTTTTGTATTTCCTGTACAGGGGCAGGCGATGGCTTGCGCTATTGTGTTATGTAACCATCCTGCTGGCTACCAGCAATACGATAAATTATTTGCTTGGCATCGTCCTGGTAATATCCTTCCTGTTTTATTCAGACCGGCTGCAGAAAAGCATGGTCATTATATTTTTTGGGTTCATGGTCCTCTTTGCCGCGAAGATCTCTCCGTCCAATCAGCAGTATGCGCACAATCTTCTCGGAAGGCTGGAGGGAAAGAATGAATATGTAGAGCCTGTACCTATCCCCAACGCCAAGTGGACGGAGTTTGTGGAAAGCAACCAGATGACCCAAAAGGAGGACAAGCTGCATGCCTTTATGAGGCAGCAGTATCTGCCGGGACGGACGGACAGCATAAAGCGACAATATGCTGCCTGGAGGATGTCTGGAAGGTTGATCGCCTGGCAGGAGCTGGGCCGGTTCTTCCGGGAACACCCCGAGCGGCTGCTGCTGGGTACGGGTATGGGCAACTTCTCTTCCCAGCTGGCTTTCCGGACAACGGGGCTTGGCATCGAAGGATCTTATCCTTCACGGTATGCGTATATCCATCCTTTCTTCCGGGATAATTATCTATTCATATACCTGTATTACCACACCCGGGACGAGGGGCAGCATAGTGTGATCAACAAGCCGGACTCGGTGTATGGGCAGCTGCTGTCGGAATATGGATTGATCGGCCTGGGCTGTTTTGTCATTCTATACCTGGCTGCTTTTGGAAGGGGTATACGGAGGCGGCCCGTCCGCAGCTATGGATTTCCGTTGCTGCTGCTCATGGCGGGGGCTTTTTTTACGGAATACTGGTTCGAGCAGTTGTCGGTAGTGATCCTGTTCGAACTGCTCATGCTATTGGACAAAGAAGCATGCATCCAAAAGTCACCATATTAATGCCGGCCTGCAACGCGGGGAAATATATCGCCGAGGCGATACAGTCGGTGCTGGACCAAAGTTTTAAGGATTTCGAGCTGCTGATCGTGGATGATGGCAGCACGGACGATACCCTGACGGTGATCCGTCAATTCGACGACCATCGGATCAAGGTGCTGTGTAAAGAAAAAGAGGGCATATCCCTGGCGTTGAACGCCGGACTCCAGATGGCAAGGGGGACGTATATAGCCAGATTTGACGCGGACGATGTGTGCATGTCCCGCCGGCTGGAAAGGCAGGTGCTGTTCCTGGATGGACATCCCGCTTACCTTGTTGTGGGCAGCGATGCGGAATATATTTCGGAGAACGGAGAACATCTGTTCCATTTCAGATGCGCCGGACACACTCACCGGGAGATCATCGGGAATTTGTACCGGCACTGCCCCGTCATTCATTCGGCAGCCATGTACCGGAAGGAGGCGATCCTTCGGGTAGGTGGATACTCCCGGCATGCCCATAATTTTGAGGATCATCTGCTCTGGGTACAGCTGTTGAAGACGGGGAGATGCTGCAATTTGCCGGAGCCGTTGATCAAGGTGCGGATCAATCCCCATTCGGTGACCATCGATGAGCGATGGCGGGGCCGACGGTTCCGCCGACTCAAGCAGGGGATACTGGAAAGGGGGATCATTACACAGGAAGAGGGAGATGAGCTGCAGGACATCATTATGCGGCAGGATAACAAAAGGATCAAGGAGGGGGCTTATCATGCGCTGTGCGGGAAAAAGCTGCTGGCGGAAAACTACCGGCCTGCAAAAGCCCGCTGGCATGTGACGAGGTCCATCTATGCGAACCCTTTCCGGCTGGACAATTATCTGCTGCTGTCGGTAAGCTTTCTTCCGGCGGCCTGGATACGGTGGCTGCAACGGAAGAATCTGTAAATTTCCAGGAACCGCAGGAGGCGGTTCGTCCGAAGGACAGACATTAACGATATGCGGAAATTGGGCTAATTTTCGGACAAGACCAATTTCCGCACTTATAAGATCGATGGTAACACTTGTACGGAAAATATGGAGCATACTTACTCCCGGAGAGAAACGGCGGATGGGATGGCTCATGGCAATGGATGTCGTCACGAGCGTGGCTGATATCCTATCCCTGGCCATGATACTTTATATCACCCATCTTTATACAGGGAATACACATGGCCCGCTCTGGCCGGTGGGCATCTTCTTCCTGCTGTTCTGTCTCAAGAATGGATTGAGCTTTATTATTTATTCTACTCAGGCGAAGTTCCGGTATGGCGTTGCTTCCAGGATCTCCCACCGGAATCTGTTGCGCTATCTCGAAGGCTCTTTTAGCGGCTACAGGGATACAGACTCTTCCGTACATGTGCTGAAGATCGCGCAGCAGCCCATAGAGTTCTGCCAGTTCGAGCTGGCGGGGCTGCAGCAGGGGCTTACGGAATTCACGCTTATCGTCGTGACGGTGATAGCGGTGCTGCTCTTCAATGCCAAGCTGTTCTTATTGCTGCTGGCCCTTCTGCTGCCTCCCGTGGTCGTGACGGCCTGGCTGACAAAAAGAAGGCTGCACAAGGCGCGGATATATATCAAGACCAGCCGGGATGTAATGTGGCAGTATCTGCAGGAGTCGATCGCCAGCTATGTGGAAAGCAATCTCTATGACAAAAAGGATTTTTTCACGGAGCGGTACAGCAAGGCGCAGCATATCCTGAACAGGCATCTTGCCAGTCTGCAAGCGATGCAGGGAGCGCCTTCCCGTCTGGCGGAGATATTTGCTGTATTTGGATTGCTGGCTCTTATCGGTATCGGGCATTTTTCGGGCAATGTACATGCTACGGAATTCGTGACGCTGGGCGCCTTTCTGGCAGCGGCTTATAAGATCATTCCAGGCATTGCACGGATATTGAATCTCGGCGGTCAGATGAAGACGTATGAGTTTACGGTAAATGGACTGGTGGAGAAAGGGACGGAGGATACAGAAAGGGAAAAGGAAACCTTGGGCGGATCGATTGGATCTATTGCATGTCGTGGGATACATTTCAGCTATGACAAGCTGCGTATATTCGAGGGGCTTGACCTGCAGTTGGAGGAGGGGATGTTCCTGGGGATCCGCGGTGACAGCGGTAAGGGGAAGACCACGCTGCTGAATATCCTGCTGGGTTTTATCAAGCCGGAGCAGGGAGAGGTGCTGGTCAATGGGGAGGTCCGGCAGCCGCATGAATTGAAGGAGTATTGGAACAACATTGCTTATGTCAAGCAACAGCCTTTTATTATCCATGACAGTCTGCTGGTCAATATCACGCTGGATGAGCAGCACCATGACGAGAAAAGGCTGCACAAGGCCATACGTCTTACGGGGCTGGAGGAGCTGATAGAAAAGCTGCCCGGGGGGCTTGCGGCTGTCATTACGGAAAATGGCAGGAATATCAGCGGCGGGCAGCGGCAACGGATCGCCCTGGCAAGGGCCCTCTACAAAGACCCTGACCTTTTCCTCCTGGACGAACCATTCAGCGAACTGGACGAGGCTTCGGAAGAGCGGTTGCTGGAGGCATTCCGGCAGATGGGTAAGGCTGGTAAAATGGTTATAATGATAACTCATAATGTCAGAAGCCTTGACTGGTGTACATCCACTGTGAGCCTTGACAGGCAACCGCGTGTAGCCGGGTCCCGTTCATACTAATGTGGGAGTCCAACAAATACGCCGTAAACAAATCATCGATAAATATCTTGGATATTTCCTGATCGGGCTCCTGCTGCCCTTTACCCGATGGCTGGGGATCACTCTGCGGCGGGATCATTCCCTGGGCAAGCCGCCGAAGCGTATCCTTTTTATCAAGCTGATGGGGCTAGGCAGCCTGGTGGCGGCATCGGACGCTATTGCCGGGATGAAGGCACATCTGCCGGACACCCGACTTATTCTGCTGACGGATGATAATATTGCGGAAGGCATCGGCCCATTCCGGCTTTTCGATGAGATATATACTGTACCGACATCCAATCTAAGGATCACTTTTGCCCGGCTGACGGGATTCTTTTTGCGTTGCTGGAAATGGCGCAGGCTTTGGGTCATCGACCTGGAGGTGTATTCCAAGCTGACCACGGTGCTTGCGCTGCTGACGGGAGCGAGGAACCGGCTGGGCTTTTATCTTTCACTGGTGCCGTTCCGTAAATATCTGAACACGCATAATATCCCTTTCGACGTATCTGCCTGTCTGGCCGACAACTATTACTATATGGCCTGTCAGGCAACGGGTGCGGAAAGCCTCGTATTGCCACTGCCGGAGCCCCGGACGGACGAATATCACCGGCCCTATATCCTTATCAATAACACGTGTAGCGGTCTGGCTTATGTACGCAAGCTTCCCGACAGCACTTTTCTGGAAGTGTGCAGATGGGTGCTGGAAAATACATACTATGGGTTGGCGATATTAGGCGGACCGGAAGACAGGGAGGATATCTCCCGCCTGATGGGGAGCAACGTCGTCCTGGCGAATAACAGGAGGCGGGTCGTCAATGTGGCGGCGATGGGCCTCTCGTTCGAGGAATACTATCGCCTGCTGCGGGAGATGGGCGTTTGTCTCATCACCATCGACAGCGGGCCGCTTCATATTGGAAAAAAGCTCGGGCTGCCTACCGTATCGATATGGGGTCCTACCGATCCGCGTAATTATCTGAAAACGGGACCCGAGGATGAAGGCAGACATTTGTCCTTATACCTGGGGAAGTCCTGTTCGCCCTGTGTACACCGGAAAGAGGAGCTGCCTTGCGGCGGTAATAATACCTGTATGAAGGATATAGATGCGGCGGCTATTATCAATAAGTTAGAGGAATTGTTAGCTGGCGTAAAGTATAGAAGTCTACTCCACGATCCTTATCTGACAAATAGACAATATATTCATTATTGATCAGCGTGGGTTTTTTCTTTCTGTCGGAGCCCGTGGTCATCTTTCGCCCCTTATACCAGATCTGTTCGTCCTGCAAGGCAAGACCATCATTGGTGGCTGTATATACGCGGAATCCGGTGGGCACTTCGTGCATGCCATCCTGGTCCCTGTAATAATATACGAGACTGTTGTTCTTTACCCCATAGTCACAGATAAAAAGGTGCTCTTCCCTGTCGAGAAGATAGGTGCTGCTGTCCCTGCTCCTGTCGAGGCCGGGAAGGGCAAGGATAAAGAAGAGGATTGCCAGACCTGCGGCCAGCCGGGTGTTCCAGTATTTTGCCCAGGGCCCGGAGAGAATGATAAAAAAGGCCAGCAGCAGGTATAATCTTGGGAATTGGGCCCATAACGGGAAAGAGGACAGGCGGATGACGGGAATATTGCAGGCGATCAGCAACAGCGCCATGGCCGTGATGGCAATACCCATATGGATGGCTTTGAAGCGATAGAGCTGTGTGGCCAGGGCCAGCAATGGGATCACCAGGAGCACCAACGAATAGCTGCTACCGTTAGGGGATAACAATATGGAAGCCGTTATCCAGACGGCAAAGGAAAGGATATCGTCTTCTTTCTGGCGGCGTGTCAGCAATATGCAGATGGTAAGGATCAGGGCCTTGAACAGGGCCATGATGGCCATGAAGATAAAAGGGCTATGGATTAGGGGGTGTGGGTTCAGCAGGGCGTCGTAAATAAAGGCTTTTTTAAACAGCATAAAGGCCGACTGGAAGACATAGGTAAAGGGGTCGTTAAGCTGGCCGTTATTGACCTTGGGGAGTATATGTACCATGTAATATTCCCAGGAGCGGACGCCGTTGATGAACAGGGAGCCTGTCAATAGCAGGGCGCAGGCTATGGAGAGGTAGAGCGCGGCGCGATACTTACGGCGAAAAACGAGAAAAAGGAAGATGAGCGCCGGGAAGAGCTTGAGGAGGATGGCTGTGCCCCAAAGCAGCGAGGACAGGATGGGGCGTCGTTT
>DASZWE010000182.1:0-5165 GCA_035546735.1 Puia sp. | reverse complement strand
TTCCAGGGATTTTTCCCCCTCCTTTGGCGTCATGGGAGCTTTGAGCACTCTTCTGAGCTCGATGCCGGGTCGTTCAGGGACGAGCTTGGCGAGGGCGTTCGATTCGGGCAGGGGAAGGTCGAGGGCGCGGGCTACGTCCTTGATGCTCATCTTGGCGGCCATGGTACCATAGGTGACGATCTGGGCCACCTGATTTTTGCCATACTTCTGTACTACATATTCAATCACCCGCTGACGGCCTTCATCGTCAAAGTCGGTGTCGATGTCGGGCATCGACTTACGGTCGGGGTTGAGGAACCTTTCGAACAGCAGATTATATTTGACGGGATCGATATTGGTGATGCCGATGCAATAGGCGACTACGCTGCCCGCGGCGGAGCCGCGGCCGGGACCGATGAATACGCCCATATCCCTTCCGGCCTTGATAAAATCGCTCACGATGAGGAAGTAGCCGGCGAACCCCATCGTCTTGATGGTGAACAGCTCGAAGTCTATCCTTTCCTGTATGTCGGGCGTGAGATCGCTGTAACGTAGCCTGGCCCCTTCATAGGTGAGGTATTTGAGGTATTCCCACTGATCGAGGTTGCTGTCGCCATGGATCTGGAATTCCTTTGGAATGGGGAAGGCGGGCAGCAGGATGTCCTTTTTCAGATTGAGGATATCCACCTTGTCGATGATCCTATTGGTATTATCGATGGATTCGGGAATATCCTTAAAAAGGGTCTTCATTTCCTCCGTCGTCTTGAAATAGAACTGGTCGTTGGGGAATTTGAAGCGTCTGTTCTTGACGTTGGCGTCGTCATTGACGAAGTCGTCGAAGCCGGGGGTGCTTTGTTTTTCACCCGTATTGATACAGAGGAGGATATCATGGGCGTTGTAGTCCTCCCTGTCTGTGTAATGGCTGTCATTGGTGGCGATGACGGGTACGTTGAACCTGGCGGCGAATTTGAGAAGGACCTGGTTGATGATCTCCTGTTCCTTTATATTATGTCGTTGCAGCTCGATGAAATAATCGTCGCCGAAGATATCGAGCCACCATTTGAATTCTTTTTCGGCCTTGTCCTCGCCATCGTGGAGGATGGTCTGGGGGACATAGGCGCCGATGCAGCAGGTAGTGGCGATGAGTCCTTCGTGGTATTTTTCGATGAGCTCTTTATCTATACGGGGATATTTGCTATAAAGGCCTTCGGTGTAGCCCAGGGAGGTGAGCTTGATCAGGTTTTGGTAACCCACTTTATTCTTGGCCAGGAGCACCTGGTGATAGCGTTCGTCCTTTTGCTCTTTGCTGAATGTTTTGCGGGTGCGGTCTTCCACGACATAGAATTCGCAGCCTACGATGGGTTTGACCTTGAGGGTGCCGTCTTCGTTCTTATGTTTATAGGCTTCGGTGACGAATTCGAATGCACCGAACATGTTGCCGTGGTCGGTGATGGCCAGGGCCGGCATTCCGTCCTTGATGGCTTTTTTATAGAGGCTTTGGATCGAGGCGGCGCCATCCAGGAGGGAGAACTGCGTATGTGTATGTAAATGAGAGAATTTGCTCATAGAATGCTTCCAGGAATAAACACGCAATTAACTAACAAAGTTCTACCGGCCGAAACACATTCTTTCCACATTGCTTAGGGCAGTTGTCCAAAAAGCTCTTCGAGATCAAGGCTGAACCCCGGCAGGATAGGGGTCGTAACGGTGTCACCGGGTGTGAGGGGGCGGGAGGCGAGATATTTACCCTCGTTGTTGAGCGTATATCGCCAGAAAGCTTTTTCCTGGGGTACGATCACCCAGTATTCTTTCACCCCTGACTCCTGGTAAGCTTCATATTTGTTCATCAGCTCTTTTCTGTTATTTCCAGGGGAGAGGATCTCCGCGACGATATCCGGAGCGCCGAGACAGCCTTTGTCATCCAGCTTGGCCGGATCGCAGATGACACAGACATCGGGCTGTACCACAGTGGTGATGTCTTTATCCTTGTTTGATCGGTGGGGCAGACGAACGTCAAAGGGGGCAGCATACACTTCACAGGACTTGCCTTTAAGATAATTACCTAATTCCCTGGTGATTTCCATCGACAATTTCTGATGTATCCTGTTCGGAGCGCTCATCGGGAACAGCTTTCCCTTGATCAGTTCCAGGCGCTCTTCAAAGGTCCATTTCAGGTAACTTGCGTAGGTGTAAGTCTCTGAAAAATCAAGATCGGACACTTGCGTGACAGGTTGTTCCTCTTCCGTATATGGCTTTTGATCTTCCACGTTTGTAAATATACTAAAATCCTTCGCAAGGCCGAAATGACATTTCTGGCAAATTTTTTGACATTTTTACTTATCTTTACCTGTGCCAATATCCTTAAAAGTGGACAATATGTTGAAAAATCTCTTAATCATACTCGTCCTTGCCTGTGTGGCCGCCAGCTGCAGCACCTTGAAACACAGTGCTTCACAGAATACCGCGCCCGTAAGCAGGACTACTTCCACCGTACACGACGATTCCGGCAATTCCATTCAATTTATCAGCAATATTGCTATCCATCCGGATGCACAGCAGGACAAGACGGGTAGCTCTATTACTACTGCCACTGTCACCGAAGCACACAGTTCAAACTATGCTTCGACAGAGGCCATCGAGAACCTGTCGGCCCTGCAATTTAAATATTCCATCCTGGAAAATGCGTCCGTAGAAGAGCTGGATAACGCTAAATTGCTGACTTTCATGGACTACTGGTATGGTGCTCCCTATCATTACGGTGGGACGACCCGGGATGGGATCGACTGTTCCGCCTTTGCCTTTTTATTGATGTCCTCCGTCTATGGGATTGCAACCTTGCCCCGGACCTCGAAGGAACAGTATGACGCCTGCCGGCACATTCGCCGGGACGAGCTAAGGGAAGGGGACCTGGTCTTTTTCCATACATTGGGTAGAAAAAGGCGGGTCACGCATGTGGGCGTCTATCTCCGCAATAACAAGTTTATCCATGCCAGCATATCGGGGGTGATGATCAGCGATATGAATGACGGCTATTACGACAAGCACTTTATAGGGGCCGGCCGGGTGCTCTAATTCAATTTTTTTGTGGTGATATAGAAATTCCGATCGACAGTGAAGGAGTTCCCGTTGTCGGCGTCCAGTGTCTTCCATTCCGTAGTGGGCTCTATCCACTGTTCAGGCTGTCCTCCCACCGAAACTTTTATGGGCATATTAAATCCGGCCACTGAATTCGTCCAGCGATAGGAGAGCAGATTGCCGCTGTTGAACTTATATTCCAGTTCAGGGATCTTTGTCGTGCGCAGGTATTGATCGAAAATTTTGGAGAGATCTTTTTTGGCGAACTGGCTGATATAGGTCTCGATCTGCGCGGATGTCACCGTCTTATGGTAAAAGGTGGCCTGCAATCCGTGAAGCAATGCGCGGAAGCTGGAGTCGCCCATGATCTGGCGGATGGTATGCAGCATATTGCCGCCTTTGTAATACATGTCTCCCGAGCCTTCATTATTGACGCCATAGGCGCCGATGACGGGTTTGTCGTTGCGGATATTCTTGCGGGTGCCGATGCAGTAGTCATTCCCCGCCTCCACACCGTCCTGGCAGGTAGTATATAGGGTCTCGGAATAGTTGGTGAATCCTTCATGGACCCACATGTCGGCCAGGTCGTTGGTGGTGATGCTATTGCCAAACCATTCGTGCCCGCTCTCATGCACGATGATAAAATCCCATTTCATACCCCATCCCGTGCCGGACAGGTCGCGTCCCAGGTAGCCATTGCCGTAATGATTCCCGTATGCCACGGCGCTCTGGTGCTCCATTCCCAGGTGAGGGGCGTCCACGAGCTTGTAGCTGTCCTCATAAAAAGGATAGGGTCCCATCCAGTATTCGAAGCAGCGGAGCATGCTGTCTGCCTGCTTAAATTGTTCCTGCGCTTTGTCGAGGTTATAGTCCAGCACCCAATAGTCGCAGTCGAGATGACCTTTCTCACCCTGGAAGTCCCGGTGGAAGGTGACGTATTTGCCTATGTAGGGAATGATATCGTAATTGTTGATGGGGTTGACGACCGACCATGTATAGGTGGTCGTGCCATCGCCGTTGTCTTTCTTATCCTTCAAACGTCCGTTGCCGACGGCCACGAGGGTATCCGGCACGGTGATATGGAGGGAGGCGCCGCTGTCGGGCTCATCGCTCTGATGGTCCTTACAGGGATACCATACGCTGGCGCCCAGCCCCTGACAGGCTACGCTCATCCAGGGCCGGCCGTCCCGATCTTTTGTCCAGATCCAGCCACCATCCCAGGGCGGGCGGATGGCTGCCCGCGGAGTGCCTTCAAACTTTATAGACAGCGTTTCTATGCTGCCCTTTTTTATTTCATGGGGCAGGCTGACATGGAAGGCATTACCTTCCCTTTTATATTTCAGGGGCTTGTTATTCCAGGTGATGGAGACGATGTTCATGGGTTCCTGGAGGTCTATTTGCAGCTTCTCACCCGCCTTGATCGCTTCCAGCCGTATATTGTTAACGCCTTTTATGAATTTTTTTTCGTAGTCGGGGGTGACATGGATGTCGTAGTAAAGGACATTCCACCAGGCGCGTTCGGGGGTGATGGTGCCCCGCAGGGTGTCGGCGTGTGTAAATTTCTGTTTTTCGCCGGCGGCTAACTGGGCCGAGGTAAAGGGCAGATTAAAAAAGTAACATACAAACGCCAGCAGGATTACGGGTCTCATCGTTAAGTTATATTTTTATGTACCAAATGAAGATAAATAAAGATTTGTTAATAGCAGTGTTGTTCTTTTTAGCCGGTTGCTCATCTCCGCGCATGGATGGAAAGAAGGTTTTCCGGTATAATGAAAAGGATGGCATTGCCTCCCTGGACCCCGCCTTTGCCAAAAATCGCAGTACGATGTGGCCTATCCATCAACTTTACAATACCCTGGTAGAGACGGATGACGACCTGCATATCGTGCCCTCCCTGGCCCGAAGCTGGGATGTATCGGCGGATAAGAAGACCTGGACCTTTCATCTTCGCACCAACGTTTTTTTTCATGACAATGAAGCTTTCCCCGGCGGCAAGGGGCGCCGCATGGTGGCGGAGGATGTGGTGTACAGCTTTCAGCGGATCATCGATCCCCGCACGGCAAGTAGCGGGGCCTGGATATTCAACGACCGGATAGATCCTTCGGCGCCTT
>DASZWE010000181.1:0-8454 GCA_035546735.1 Puia sp. | reverse complement strand
TATGGGCACTGTCTTGCCTGTAGGGCTTGTAGGATAGTCTTTCCGGCTATTGACCCACGCCCATTCCCATGCGCTGATCTTTTTATCGAATGCTTCCAGATCGGGCTGTAAGGACCCTTCCACGCAATTTTGAAGCAAATCAAAGAATTGTTGCCACCGGGCCTTGTAAAAATCTGTCAGCAGACCGCTCCATTGCCGGCAGGAATATTCGTGGAGAGGACTGTTGGCATCACCCCAGAGGGTGATCAGGTCGCGGGCATTCCGTTCATACAGGTCCTTTTCAGCCGGAGTAGTCCCCCAATGACGTGCGTCGGCGATCCAGGGTCCCAAAAGAAAATCCTTCCGGGTGGCCAGCAGCCTGTCCATATCGTCGATGAGCTCCAGGAAGCGACTGCTGTAGCCGGCAAAAGCGCTGCTGTTCTTTTCCCTGTAAGCCTGTATCCATTTTTCCTGGAGCGTGTGGGCATAATTGGCGAGGACCTGCCGGGTGACGTCGGCCAGGTCGTACTGAAATCCGTCGCTGTTGTGACAGGACGGCGATGCCTCCATAAAAAGGTCCCAGGCGGGGAGCAGATCGGAGGGCTAGTAGTTCAGCTTTGTGCGTGTCCAGACTGTGGCGGCTGAAAATGTAGGCCGGCCGGTGATGATGGACTCCGCCCCGTCGCGGATGTCTTTCCCGTTGTATACGGTGTTCCGCAAGATCTTCCAGGCTGCGATGGCTGACTTGTCCGCAAGTCCGTATCTGTTGGTCACGTAGTCCGGCAGCCATTTGTCGAGGTCGATGGCGGAGTCGCGCCAGGTATGGGCCGTCATCAATTCATACAGGACAGGATTCTGCTCGATGCCTTCCATGGTAAGCCCGATGCCCTGCATCCTGCCCGAAGCCTTGTCATGCAGCGCGGCAGCAGGGCCTGAAGCTACTCCGTCCATCCGGCCGAACATGCTTATGTTGCCGCCAAAGTTGTGTATCATGTTCCAGATCCAGGGCTTGCCGTAGAAACTTTCCGTCCTCCGCCAGATGGGTTCGATCTCGGCCGCCAGGTCCAGCAACAGCATGTGCTCATCGGGGACAGCGTCCAGCAGGGCCTTTATCTGCGGAGCATTCCAGAACTTCCGGTCGCTATAAAAAAGCCATCCCTGCATGACCCAGATGGCGGCGGTATCGGCCGAGCGCATGCCTTCATAAAGACGCCGGCTCAGGTCTGCCAGGAATGCAGGATCGCCCGAAGGCGGCTCATTCTCGTTGAATGTATCGGAAGAGTAGAGATGGTCCGTTCCAAAGATGCGGGTCTGGGTTTCCAAAAATTTTTTACCGATGGTGGCAAACAGCGGGTCCGATGGATCGAGGATATAGGTGTCGGCAAATCCATTCTTCCAGTTAGTGGTCTTGATCTTTGCAGAGGGGAAGTGTTTTGAAAAAGCCGCCGGCACATGACCCGTGAAGGCCGGCAACACCGGCTTCATGCCCAACGAGCGCTGACGTTGCAGTATTTTTTTCTGCAATTCCGCATGGCTTTCGATCCAGCTCAACGGCAAGGGGCCTCCCCATCCATCCAGATTGCCCATCCAGCCCCATGCGAAATATGCAGGACCGCTGAAGAACGCCTGTAATTCCTCGTCCGAGAATCCCATCTCTTTATATATCGTATACCAGGTGTATTCCTCTCCCGTGATGGCCAGCGGAGTATTGATGCCGTGGAGGGCCATCCAGTCTATCTCCTTTTCCCAGCGAGGCCAGTCCCACCAGCTCATGCTGTAATTGAAGGTGCAGTAGTTGAGATAATAGCGATAAGTATAAGGCGTGGTCCTGTGTATCTTCACCGGCACTTCGGGCAACCGCTGATCCTGGAAGAAGTCTACATGCGTGCCATTCCACGTGATCTGGAAATGACAGTACTCGTTGAGATAGTAATAGAGGGCTGAGGCGAGCGCCACGCCTGTATTGCCGCGGAGAATGACCTTGTGTTTCGGCGCCTGTTCGATCTCAAAGGCGTCGTTGTTCTCAGCTGAAGGTAATGTTTCCAGAATAATATCATTGGCTTGTCCGGCAGGCAGGATACGCCGGATGAGGGAGTCGGCGGCGGAAAGAATACCCGATTGAGCTTTGCAGGTGAGGAAGGCTGTTAGTGCAGCGCCCAGCAGAAGAGAAGACTTGATTAACATGCGTTAAAGATACGTCACTGTGGCATTATCTTATAGATATAATGGTAGTTATCCGCACCTCCGTTGATAATGGAATGGTCAATATTCAGCTGTTTGTTACGAATATGTATGTTGAGAAGGGAGCTGTCGGCGGCAATGAGCAATCCGTGACCCTCTCCATCCGTAAGCTTGCACCAGCGGATATCTGTCCAGGTGGCCGTGTCCTCTGCCCGGGGATGAAAGAGATCGATACGGCCGTGATGACAACTATCGGCCGCAGGAACCGCCCCATAACAAAGGACAGAGTCGAAGCCCGCCGGCAATATCCATTTCATGCCAAACAGGGCAGGATATTTTAGAGGTCCCTCCGTGGTATCGCGGGGCTGCGTGGTATCCACTTCCAGGAACTGTTCCACCTGCATTTCACCTTTTGCATTCACAGTATAGCGGGTATGTAATAATAAAGGAGTTTCCGGAATGAGATAGTCTGCCTTTACAACGGCCATATCCGTAGACGTGCTGGTAGAGAATAGCTGTAGTCTTGGCTCCTGACCAGGGGAGCGGCTTTGTCCCAGATCGGTGGCGAGCCCCGAGCTGTCTTCTTCCAGCAGGCGGGCGCCCATGGCATAGTGCTGCAGCCAGCCCGTCTGTTTGTTGAACTGCAGGTTGAGGGTAGTGGCAGGTGAGGTGATGGTGAATGTTCCGCCTTCATCTGTAAAAGAAAGCTCTCCTGCAGGGTGTACGGACAGATCATTGACATGTTCCCGAAGATGCAGCTGTTCCCGTGCTACGATGTAGCCAGCCGGCAGGGTGGCCTCCGGCCTTTTCAAACGATAGGAGATATTAAGAAGCACCTCACCCGGATCCCGGGGCATCCTCACCGGCAGACGCGCCGAGCCGGAACGCTGTGGTCCGATGGTCAATAGCGGCACTTTTCCTTTTTGTACTACCGATCCGTCCAATGTCACCTCCCATTCCATTTTCAGATTCGAAAGGCTGTGGGAAAAATAAGCATTGAATATTTGAATGCCAGTAGTGGTGGTAGGATAGGGATATCCGTCCGGCCGCGCCAGGGTGGTGACCACGGGCTGACAATTTTTTGTTCTATCCCAGGTTGGCGCTGATGGTGACGGGGACTGTGACGATGATAATAAATGACATAGAAGCAAGACAGCAATTAGTTCTAGCCTTTTCATCTATAAGCAGGTTGGGTAGGAGTAAGGTAAGGAAAAAAAATAATTTCTAATAAATTGAAGATGGCTAAAACGATTTAGTTATCTTTACCTTAGTAACCACAAAGTAATGAAGAAAGTTTCAATTAGCGACATCGCCCGTAAAGCCGGGGTTTCGGTCTCCACGGTCTCTTTTGTGATGAACGACAAGGCAGTCAAGATGCGTATCAGCAGAGAGGTCATCGAGAAGGTGGAGAATGTTGCCCGGGAGATGGGTTATCGCCCCAACCAGCTTGCCAGAGGGTTGCGGACCGGCAAGACCAAGACCATTGGTCTGATCGTCGAAAATATTTCCAACGCATTTTTTGCGGCCATGGCCAAGACCATCGAGGATGAGGCTAAAAAATACGATTATAAGGTCGTGTATTGCAGTACGGACAACGATGAGACAAAGGCCCGTGAATTGATCAGCATGTTGTCCCAGCGACAGGTGGATGGCTATATCATTACTCCCACGCTGAATCTTGCCGAGGAGATACGCAGGCTGCAGGCCGAGAACAAGCCGGTAGTGCTTATCGACCGTTATTTCCCTGAACATGAAGAGATACCTTCCGTGCTGGTGGATAATTATGCCGGTGTGGCGGAAGGCATGGAATTCCTCATTGCCAAAGGATATCAGCGGATAGGTCTGGTGACCATCGAGGCGGATATGGCTCACATGCACGATCGTCTGCAGGCTTATTATGACACGCTGCGAAAACATGATATGCCGCAGGATCGTCGCCTGGTCAGGCAGGTGCCTTATGGGTATGTGCATATAGCGGCTTTGGAGGAGGTGGAGGATTTTCTTACCGGCGATGGAAAAGATTGCGACGCCCTCTTCTTTCTTACCAACTACCTGGGAGTGCTGGGGATCGAGGCTGCCAAGAAGCTGAATATACAGATCCCCGGGGACAAGGCTTTCTTATGCTTCGACGACAATGATATCTTCAGGCTGTATACTCCTACGATATCCGTGATCAAGCAGCCCATTTGTGAAATAGGTCAGCAGGCCATGGCCGCGTTGATCGAACGGCTGAGACATACAGGAACAGAAGCTCCGCCTGAAAATACGCCCATCAAGCTGGCAGCACAGCTGGTGCCAAGAGAGTCTATTTAGACTGCGCAAAAAAATATTTCGCGAACGCAACCGGTTTCGTTCCCACGCGTATTATCTTTTTATATATTTTTATGGGATACTACATCCCATTGCTGACGACTGCTCAATACGATGAAAAGATATTATTCTCCCGGCTGGCGGAAGGAGATGAAGAAGCTTTCCGGCAGTTGTTCCACCTCTATAATAAACAATTACAGCCGTTTGTTGTCAAATTGACACGAAATCCCTCCGCGGCGGAAGAAGTATTACAAGAGGTCTTTTTAAAGATATGGGCCCGCCGGGGAAGGCTGGCGGAAGTGGAAAATCCCAGAGCCTATATCATTCGTATCGTTTCCAACGAGTCCATCGACTTCCTGCAGCGGCAGACAAAGGAGCAGCGCCTGGCCGAATATATCCGGAAGACGGCTGTCGAAGGAGCGCCTTCGCCCGAACAGTTCTTTTCCTACAGGGAGACCGAGCAGCGGCTTCAACAGGCCATCGAGCGATTGCCCGAGGCCTGCCGTCAGATATACCGTATGAGCAGGGAGCAGTACAAACGCATACCTGAAATTGCTTCCGAGCTCAACCTCTCCAACAGCACTGTTAAGAACCAGCTGGTCAAGGCCTTGAAATCCATTCGTCTGCATCTCGGCAATCTCCTGCCTGCCCTGGCGGCCTGGATCTTATTCCGCTGATCTTTTTCCCGGAACGTGCCGGAGGTCCAAAGGATGGGCATAAAAAAATTTTTACTGTACGTAGTCCTTTTCGGAAGAGCGCCGGTCTTGAAAGCATATGAGCACAGACAGACTCTCTTATCTACTAAGACAATACCTGGAAGACAGCCTCACAAAAGAGGAGCAGGAAGAGCTGGACCATCTCCTGCGGGAGGCCCATTCCGGGCAGATGCATGCGGCGCTGGAACCTCTTATCGCCCGGGAGCAGGGTCTTACGGATTATCAACAGGCGGACTGGGAATACCTGTTCCAAAAGATACAGAACAGGGCCTCTTCCCGAGCCCGGGTACGTCGTATGACGCGTGGACGGTGGATGGCTGCCGCCGCCCTGCTGCTGCTGGCCGCCTCCGGATGGCTGATATACAGCCGGCATGATACAGTAAAGTCTGTAGCCGTATCGTCCCCGGTAGCGCCACGATCCGAACAGGACGTGGTTCCCGGCAGCAACAAAGCCGTCCTCACGCTGGCGGACAATTCAACCATCGACCTGGACGATGCAAAGAACGGAGTGCTTGGACAGCAGGGCAATACGCAGCTGGTCAAGAATAAGGACGGACAGCTGACCTATCATACCACCGCTGCATCCCCCCTTGCCTATAATCTTTTGACGACTCCGAGAGGAGGGCAATATCAGCTGCTGCTGCCCGACGGCAGCAAAGTATGGCTGAATGCCGCCAGCTCCCTTAGATATCCCACCAGTTTTTCCGGAAAGGAGAGGGTAGTGGAGCTCCAGGGCGAAGCCTATTTCGAGATCGCCCGCAATGCATCCATGCCATTCAAGGTATCTATAAAATCCCCAAAAGGGCAAGCCCCTGCTGAGATAGAGGTCTTGGGTACGCACTTCAATGTTAAAGCCTACGAGGATGAGCCGGCAGTGCGTGCCACCCTGCTGGAAGGTTCGGTAAGAGTGCGCAAAGGCGGGGTTGCTCTTCCGTTACAACCAGGTCAGCAGGCCAGCTGGACGGGCACAACGGATATCAGGATCGCAACGGCCGATGTGGAGGAAGCCGTCGCCTGGAAGAATGGATTGTTCAAGTTCAGCGAAGCCACCGTCGAGGATGTGATGCGACAGCTGTCCCGCTGGTATGATGTAGAGGTGGTCTATACCAATGGGATACCAAAGGACCTCTTCCAGGGTGAGATATACCGGAATGTCAATGTATCGAGGGTACTGAAGGTGCTGGAGGCCAGCGGTGTTCATTTTACGGTGGATGGGAAGAAGATATTGGTACAGTAATCCTTATTTCCTTAATAAAAGCGCCATATGGATAAAGCTCCCTGATCAAACTCAGTCACAGGCCCGGAACGGGCCAGAGGCCCGTTGTCTGAAGGACAGACATTAGATTCGGACATAAAAAAATCCAGGAGCGGGTGGAGACCGCCCCCGGAATAATGTCCGGGCCAGCAAAGAACGAGATCCTGTTAACGATGATCGAAAATTGTAAACCCAAACACTGCAAATCTATGCATTTGAATCGTCATGTAAAAGCCTTTCTGATACACTGGCTTTTACCAACCAAAACAACCAGTAAACTATTTCTTGTCATGAGATTGACTGCCATCCTACTTACAGTAGCGTGTTTGCAGGCCAGCGCCGGAGGCTATGCGCAGAAGGTAACCCTCTCGGCAAAAAAGCAATCCCTGGAAACCGTATTCAAGGAGATAAAGTCCCAGACGGGCTATGTATTCTGGTACAAGCTGGACATGCTCAAACATGCCAACAGGGTAACTATCAGCGTAGTCGACCAGGACCTTGCCAAGGTGCTGGACGCGATATTCAAGGACCAGCCGCTGGTTTATGAGATCGTGGACAAGACCATTGCTATAAAGATCAAGGACCCATCGGCTCCGGCTGCCGAGGTTCCTCCTCCTGTGACAGTCACGGGCAAGGTCACCGATGAAGCGGGCGCTCCTTTGGGCGGCGTCTCCATCCAGATAAAAGGCGGAAAGGGCGGGGTACAGACCGCCGCCGACGGGTCGTTCACCATACCCGGTGTAAGGGAAGATGCTACCCTGGTGTTCAGCTTTGTCGGATACCAGTCCCTGGAAGCGCCCGTGCGGGGACATCTTACCATGAGCATCGTGCTGCACAGGGAGACGCAAAACCTGGGTGACATGGTTGTCGTGGGATATGGCCGGGCCAGCCGTAAGAATCTTTCCAGCGCCGTCAGCACGGTAAAACAGGAAGACCTCAACAAGGGCGCTATTACCGATGTCGGACAATTGCTGCAGGGCAAGGTGCCGGGTCTTAACATCACGGCCAACGGAGATCCCAATACTCCCGCGGCGGTGGTCCTCCGGGGAACTTCTACCCTCAACAGCTCTCAAACGCCCTTTTATGTTATAGATGGCGTACCGGGCGCGGATATTTCCCTCATCGCACCGGATGATGTCGCCTCGATAGATGTATTGAAGGATGCGGCCGCCACCGCCATTTACGGGAACCGTGCGGCGTCGGGTGTGATCATTGTGACGACGAGGAAAGGACGGGCCGGCGCGACGCAGGTGAGCTACTCAGGGTATGTGGGCGCAGAAAAAGTATCCAGCCGGCTGAATGTGATGAGCGGCCCTCAACTGCGTGCTTTTATGACGAAGAATGGCTCGGCCCTGCTGCCCGCGGATGACAAGGGCGCCAATACGGACTGGCAGAAGGCTATTCAACGAAACACTGCGGTGTCCCACAATCATAACATTGCATTGAGCGGTGGCGGCGAACATGGCAGCTATATCGCCAGCCTGAACTATGCCTATAAAGAAGGTATCCTTCAGCATAGTTCGCTGGAGCGTGTCATTGCCCGGCTGGCAGTGGAACAGTATGCCCTGAACGACAAAATAAAATTCGGGGTGAATGTCACCAACTCCAACAGCAACGCCAACGATATTCCTTACCGCAATACCGTCCTGCTGCAGGCTGCCCGTTACCTGCCCGTATCCCCGATAAAGAACAGCGACGGATCGTATTTCGAGGACTTTATCAATTCGGGCTATTATAACCCTGTAGCGATGATGAACAATTCGCAGCTGAACACAAAATACAACAACCTGGTGGGTAATTTCACCACCCAGGTCAAGCTGCCGTTCGGATTCAGCTATGATGTCAATCTTGCCTATATGAACCTGTCCACCCTGGTGGGACAATACCTGGACAAGTATTTCACGAACAATTATACGGGGATGTACGACAACCCCAACCCGGCCCTATACGGCCACACCCAGCAGACCTTCGGGAAGAATGGGCAGGCTACCCGACAGTCCTATACGAATACCA
>DASZWE010000180.1:0-2424 GCA_035546735.1 Puia sp. | reverse complement strand
TGGGTCGGTCAACCGAAGGTTAATTATTAAATGAAGTGCGACAAGGGCATATATTCCAGACAGGCCCGAAGGCGCACTCAGATATTATCTCTGTGCAGGGGCATACTCATGCAATGGAAGCCGCCGCGAGCTCTGGACAGTTCCGCGGAAGGCATCAGGATCAAGGTATTCTCCATTTCGTCCGGATCGATAACACCATTCTCCAGCGCGGTGATAAGCTCATGGACGTGGATCACGTTAAAGCCGTTGGTCCTGAACGCCTCCACCGTCTTGTCATTCCTGTCATAACCCAGTACGACGCCTTCTTTCAGGGCCAGCAGGTTGCAGGAATCTGTCCATTGCTCACGCGCATCAAAAGGGAATTCGTTATTACCCGAGTAAAGGAAGCGGACTTTTTCCGTACATTCCAGATCGTTCTTGCTGATGTCGGTGAGCAGGTCCTCCAGGTTGTCGAAGTATTCGGGATTGCCGGGGTCCTTTTTCCGGAACTGTATGATCTTCATCTTGTCTTCCTTCTTGTTGTTCTCCAGGATCCATTGTACCGTATCCTCATCCTCGTGCTTCATGGCCTTGCGCGAGAAATTGCCCAGCAATATCCATACATTCCGCCTGACCTGGGTAAAGATCGTATCGATGTGCATATAGTCCCGCTTCTTCGGGATCTTGATGATAGTGATCTTTTTGACGACATTTTTTTCAAAAAGTACTTTGATAGCCTGGTGTGCGGCCTCCATGGAAGTGCGCTCACTAACGCCAATGAGCACGTGATCTTTGCTGACCACCATGACATCGCCTCCTTCAAGCGTGACTTTTTTATCGTCGCCCTCGCGGGGGAGAAGAAAATGATGATGCGTGTCCGCCAACTCGATGATGTTGTCCTGGTATTCCCCGAAAAGAGGATGATTGAAGAAAATGTATTTGGCCAGGAGCGCTTCCCGGGTACGCGCTTTTTTTGCAGGCTTGTTCAACAACACGTAATTATTGATGACGATGCCGATGTCGCGTGTAAAAATGAAATTGGGGATAGGAGCGAACAGCATCTGGTCATCCGTCATGGTGCCGCTGATAAAGGTCTTGGCCAGGTCCACGGGAGACAGCTGCTGCAAGTCCTTTTGTGTGTCGTAGGAGCAGGCTTCGATGGCGCAGACGGAAGCCACCAGCTTCAGCTTTATCTCATGATCCATCAGGATGTCGGCCAGCAGCCACTGCAGCTCCACTACCTTGTCGCTGCGGAAGAACTGATCATTGCCCGGTTTGTAAAAGGCCCGTTTGTTGCGCTCGTCGTCTATATCCGTCAACCTGCCCCTGATCTTTTCAGGATCCAGGAAATAAAGCAGGATCTTTGTATAATAATCGTATTCCTTTCGGCGGATGGTGTCCAGATGGACGATGTCCTCGAACAGCCAGTCCTGGGCCTTCGAGGGGACCACCTTACCCAGCCCGCTGTCGGGACTGTGCACCAGGAGCCGTCGCAGTCTCCCGATCTCGGACGATACGGATACCTTTATTTTAGGGTAATGATACTTTGGCATAGGAGCAATTGTTTAAGCCGTCCCAATATACAACGGGCCGGAGGCCCGTTGGTCGAATGCCTCGGACATTTACCTATTAAGGGTAAATGCTTAGGTTTGGGCATTGGCTTTATGCCGATAAAGGTACGTATTTGCGGCAACCCCACGCCGTCTTTTGTCGGACTGGTATTTTAAATGCAGGTTTCTCTTGTATTAATGTTTTTTCAATTGCGAAGAGGAACCTAGCCTGTGATGTGCCAGGAGCTGGCAGCAAATCAGGCCATTCAACTGTTCTTTGCGGATTAAGCATAATTAATGTAGGTTTGGGTAAATATAAATAAGGAATGACAAGAATCACCGAAGACGCGATTGACGCCGTCAATCACCGGATCCAACATATGGACGAAGACCAGATCGGAAAGATATGGGATGAGTTCGCAAAGGAGCAGCCTGCCCTGGTGGGATATGTGCTGGGTGAGAGCAGGGAGCTGAAAGTAGCGGATGCCCGGGAGGACGTAGCGTATATTTTAACCATCATATTATTATCCTTTCGCCAGCTGCAACAAAATATTCCTGCTGTGACGGAGGAGGAATTTGAAAGATCGTTCAATGCGGAATTTGAAGAGATGGAAGAGGTGTTCCATGATGGATTCGATGAATCCGACGCGATGGCGATCATGGATTCTTTTTGCCAGCCAGAACTATTACAATTCGTAGCCGCCATCATCTACAACGAAGGGGACGAGGATATCAGCAATTTCACGGAAGAAGAGGCAGGTCTGTTCATCGTCATCTTCAAGACGGTGATCGCTCTCTTGCATGACAAGACAGGCAGACAACCCCGCATTATCGACCCCCGGTAGCCCGGCCCGTCGCGGGCAGCGCCAAAACGAACCACAGGTTCGTTGTCTTC
>DASZWE010000179.1:0-11099 GCA_035546735.1 Puia sp. | reverse complement strand
GGCTGCCTTCCTTTATAGGATACCGCATGCTGGGACTGATATCCATGGCGATGACTATCCTGTCCTTTTCATCAACACCATTCGGGTGACGCGGAATACCGGTCAACTGGTCCGACAGCCCCGTCAGCTGGCCCGCACTATGCCGGATGGCCTGTTCCAGCGCTTCCTGCAAAAGAGCCGCACCTCCCTTCTCCATCCGCCGCAGTCTCCTGTATGCATCGAGGAATTGCTGCGGCGACATACGGCTCTCCGCCACCGCAGCGGCATTTCCCAGGTATTCAGCCGCCAGCTTCAGGACCTTTCCGCTGACGCCTGCGGCGAGTACATCGGGAAGCTTTTCCACCAGGGTCCTGTATCCCATCCTGAACGCGGAGATGCCTTCCTTCCATTTTTCCCTCAGCGCCGACTGTCTCAGCTCATGGCTGTCGTAATGCTGCTGCAGCAACGCCTCATATTCCGATTGCCATGCATTCCGGGCAGGCAGCTTGTCCTGCAGGATCCGCCTGAACAAAACCTGTTGCGCCTTGCCGGCCGCCCTGGGACGCAGGATGGACAAAGCATATCGTAATCTCACCTGCTGCGCTTTTGTCAACCGGACAAACCGATAGGCGTCCAGCCTGTTAAAATGGATAGCCAGGTTCTTTCGCACCGCCGGGTGCACACCTAAAGATTTTCCGGTTCTCCTACCGCCAGCCTGTGCATAATAATCCAGCCAGACGGGTATCTCGCTGGCTTGCCGGATCACCCGGCCCACCAGCATGCCGATAAGCGCCCTGTCCTTGCAGACCTCCGCCAGCTCAGCCGTCAGCACAAACGACAGGACCCGCAGCTGCAGCTGCTCCCGGAAGTATATCGCCAGCCGGGCGACAAAGAGCGGATCATTGTCGCGGATCAGCTTCCGGATAACGGCAAGCTGTTCGGCAGGCTGATGATAGAAGGGATCATAGAGATGCGCGATCAGGAGCGCTTCATACAGCTCCCACTGTTTGTCCGTTGTCCATACCCTTACCCGCGCATACTGTTCGTCTGTTCGTCTTGCTTTTAAGCTAAAATTCAATTTCATCTTGTCCTCCTTTGTGTTAATGTCCGGCCAACAGGTCCTCGAAAAATGTAACCCGTTTGCCGGAAAAATTTATGTCTGCCCTTCGGACAACAAAAAAAAAGCCCCTCGCTAGAGGGGCCCGTTATATACTAAGCTCATTTTTACTTGTTCTTAATACGTCGTAAGCCCCCCAACACAGGATAAATCACCGGCGCGGACCAGCGGATCACCTGTTTGCATGTATTCTTGTGTTGAAGCATGGGCATTGACGTTTGATGATAGATTATCTCTACAAAGAAAAAATCTTTTTTCCTTTTAACCAACTTTTACAAATAAATTTTCGGAAAATTGTTTTCAACATCGATAGCCGGCGGTCTTATTACGCTGTCTTCTGCAGCAGGAGCGAGATCTTATTGTGCAGCTCTTCCGGACGGAATGGTTTTGGCACCACCTCCATAAATCCCTTGCCGATGAGGTCGGCGCGCATGTCTTCGTATACAGCCGCCGTAAAGGCAATGGCAGGTATATCCCGGTCGACCTTCCTGATCTCGGACAGGGCTGTAACACCATCCATCTCAGGCATTTCCAGGTCGATAAGCACCAGCTCATATACTCCTTTCCGGAATTTCTCCACTGCCTCCTTACCATTGACGGCTTCGTGCACCTCGATACCCCATTTGTTCAGCAGTCTCCTGGCCACCGACATATTGACGGCATTGTCTTCCGCCATCAGGACCTTGATCTTGCCAAAGGACGGCAGCTTTTTCACCTTTTCATCATTGATATAGGGCCGGGCATTCTCATTGATCTCCAGTTCGACGGAAAAATAAAAAGTGCTTCCCAATCCTTCCCGGCTGTCCAGCATCAGTTCGCCTGCAAAGAGACTGACCAGCTTTTTGGTAATGGCCAGCCCCAATCCCGTACCGCCGTACTTCCGGGTAGTGTCCGTATCGGCCTGGGTAAAGCTTTCGAATATCTCCTGCTGCTTATGGGCGGGAATGCCGATGCCGGTGTCCTTTACCATGAACTGTACGGTCGACCGCTTGCTGTTGGAGGATACTTTTCTGGCGCCCAGCGTTATAAAACCTTTGTGGGTGAACTTTATCGCATTGGACAGCAGATTGCTGAGCACCTGGTTGAGCCTCGTCTCATCCGTAAGGAACTCCGCCTCGAGCTTGTCATCCACATCGATAAGAAAACTCAATCCTTTATCCTGCACCTGCATGGAGAACTGCGCTTCCACCTTTCTCATGAGACTCCGGATATTCACGGGCACGTTCTCCAGTTCCACCTTGCCGGATTCTATCTTGTTGAAATCAAGTATCTCATTGATGAGCACCATCATATGTTCAGATGAAAGCTTCAGGACGTCCAGGTGCGACTTCTGCTCCGGCAGATAATCTTCTTGTAGCAGCAGGTTGGAAGTGCCGATGATGCCGTTCAGGGGCGTACGCAGCTCATGGCTCATATTGGAGAGGAAGCGGGTCTTTGCCAGTGATGCTACCTCGGCCTTCTGTTTGGCCTTCATCAGCTCGAACTTCGTCATCTTTATCTCCGAAAGATCCAGGATGCTGATCTTCCAAAAATGGTTCGTATCGTCTATAAAAGGAACTATATTCACATAGGCAAAGACGGTATTATCTTTCCTGGAAGTAAAGGACAATTCACCCTGCCATCCTTTATTGTCGCCGTCGGGATTCTGCCGTATGTTGCTGAACAGCTTTATATGCTCCCTGGTGAACAGGCTGTCCATGGGCGCGCCCACGATATCATTCTTGTTGCCGATCTCCAGCAGCTCCACCGCCCGGCTGTTGCAGTCGGTGATGATAAGCGCCTGCGAGTCCAAAATGAACACACCGTCCAGGGACGTATTGTAAATGGTGTCGACAAATTGTTTTTCTTTCAGGATAGCAGCCTCGTTGTTCCGATTGATCCGCAGGATGGCATAGGAGAAGAAGGCCGTAAGCACCATGGAGATGACGAGGTTGCTGTCATGCAGCTTGGTGAACATGCCGGCGATATGCACCTGGTAGTGATTTTCCTGCGGACACCAGGTATAGCAGAACCACAGGGACAGGATGGTGACAAGATAGGCAAAGGCCAGCTCCAGCCCGCTCCTCCTGAAGCTGACGATAAACGTGATCACCAGAAAATAAGGCCAATAGTAGAAATATTCACCCGCCTTCAGCCCTTCCATATAGTTCATAACAGCCAGGTACCCGTTCAGGGTTACGACGGACAGCAGACGGGCTATTATATACTGCTTTCTCAGGTTCAGCTGATAGGCCATTATAAAGACATAGGCCGCGCTGAGATTGATCAACGCGCTTATATACAAGCCATATATGAAGTAGGAAATAACGCAGACGAAGTTGGAAACCAAAATCAGCAGGATAAACTGATTTAACCGTATGGTCTGTTTCTGACGGGTAATAGACGGCTCCCTACCCAGGCCGGAATAGACAATATCCTCATAGAAGGATTTGACGGTCAGAAGTAAGTAGTTGCTCAAAACGGTTTTTTTATGACCCTTCACAAGCCACTGGCTCGTGTTGTAAAGGATTTAAGGATTTCCATTTAGACAACGGTTCAAATAATAAAATATTACATTGCATCGTTAGGATAAAACCCTTAGTTTCTATGAACAGCGGAGCCAACCATACGCCATTTACCTTTTCCCCTCCTTTCAACAGCCAATATATCAATGAGTTGTATGACAATGACACGGCCCTCATCAATGAGACTTTCGCCGATGTGGTAAAAGAGTACAGTCCCATGCTGCAGCAGGTGATCCTGTGCTATCGGGCCGGCGACATTCCTGCCCTGAAAAGTGCGGTCCACCGGATAAAGCCTCTCTTGGGATATGTAGGTTTGACCACTCTCCAGTCCGAATGCCAGCAGTTCGAGAGCAATTGCGAGCGGGATGTATTCCCTTCTTTGCATGATGATTTTGCCGCCTTGTCGGCGCACCTCTCGTCAGCCAGGGTGTTGATCGAGGAAGAAAAGGCAAGATTGGAAGCGTTCCTTAATGCCTGACGCAGGCACTCAGACAGTTGGAAATGTTTTCCAGCCCCTCTTTCAAGCGTTCCACCGCCGGCCATCCAAACCCGATACGCATATAGTGCCGCGGCATGTCGAACCAATGACCGGGCCCCACGTAGGTCCCATACTTTTCAAGCAGCAGCTTATAAAATAGGTCCATATCTATCTTCCCCGGCCGCTTCACGCGTGGGAAGCATACACAGCCGCCCTCCGGCTCCACCCATTCCAGCCCGTCCTGCTGCCCCATCCATGTCTTTACGATATCGAATTTTCCACGAATGTCACGCACTATCCGCCGAAAATGTTCTTCCCGATGTAGCATATATCGAAAGGCAATGGCTTCATCCAGCGGCGAGCCGCAGATATGTATCTGTTCCTTGGCGGCCAAAAATGTTTCCATCAGCCGGCTGTCACGACAGATGATCCAGCCCATACGCAATCCCGGCAGGCCATAGGTCTTGGAAAGAGAGGAGACGCTGATGACATGATCACCATATTCCGATGCAAGAGGCGGCAATGGACCAAATGTCATATCCCGGTAGGTCTCATCTACGAGGAGCGGGATATGGTGCTCCTGTGCTATAGCCGCCAGCTGTTGCATGTCCGCGGGGCGAAGACAGACGCCGGTCGGATTATGCGGGTAGGTGACGGAGATATATTTTGTCCGGGGCGTCAGGGCCTTTTTCACCGCCTGCAGGTCCAGCGCAAAGCCTTCTTCGAAATGAAGATCGATACTCCGTATAGCCGCACCGATAGCCCGGGGCGTCTCCAGGTTGGTGGCATAATTGGGACGTACGACCACCAGCTCGTCGCCAGGCTCCAGCAGGGAGGTGGCAATGATAAAAAGAGCGGCCGCCGCCCCGATGGTGAGCAGCACGTCGTCCCGCTTCGACAAAGAGCTATCCTTCACGATCAGTTCCCGCAATCCCTTGTGTCCCATATGCGATCCATAGCAGAGGACAAGGTCCTTTAGTACAGACGCCGGCATTTCTATGTCCTGGAATAACGCGTCCGTATAGGAGCTCTCTGAAAGGTTATTTCGGATACTGCTGTATCCCATCTGTTCGGGAGATTCTATCTCGATAGGCATTCGCCGGTAGCGCATAGAAGGATGCTTTTAGTAAATTATTGGCCAGATAGTTGCCAATATACTAATTATCATTACAATGACGATACGGCCGCAAGCAAGTGAGGGGTGATCATTACAGACCGGAAAAGGGGAATTTGACGGCCCGCTCAGCGCTTTTGACCGTTATGGCTGAGCCGCTGGCTGCGACGCGGTGATAGACCACGATCCGTTCATCCGGAATTCCCATTCTCGTAAGCTCATTTTGGAAGGGAAGGATTATATTCAAACGTCCTGCCAAATGGAAAATGCCTCCTTTCCACAGCTGCCACAATTCGGACTCCAGCCCATGCAGGTATTGGATGGCCTGTTCGGCGGATATCCCTTTGGGGGTGACGACGTCCAATAATAATCCGAGTTGCTCGGGCAGCGGCTTATAACACTCTTCCATTTCCAGGACGCCGATGTATCTTTTTTCGGGGAAACGGATCCCCTTCCGGGCATTATCAAAAAAAGCAATGCTCGTCTCATCTCCAAAAAAAAAGTGATACTTACCTTTTGTCAAAAACATGACTCCAACATTAACAATGAAATAGAACACAGTTTATCTTTACGAAAGTACGCCGGTCTTTTTACAGGGTTTTTATATCATCCGGAGCATTTTTTGCAGAAAAAGGATTTTTATGGAAGTGACCTTTTATGACAAGCATGGAACACCGACGGAAATAGAATTCTCGGACGTCTCCTTTATGCCTTCCCACCGGCCACAGGTACGGGAAGTACATAAGAAGCTGGATCTCTCCTTTATGACGGGAGAGGCTACCCAGCTCTCCGCCCGGGACATTGATGTCATCTACGGAGGCATGCTGATGAAGGAGACGCGGACCGCCCATTTCAATTCTTTCTCCGAGCCGGAACATATCGAGATGCATTTTACACTGGCGGGCGAAGGGTGTTTGAACAACCTCAGCAGCGGGAAACAATATCGCTTTTCGGGAAATGAACAGAACATTCATTACACGCCTCAATTCATAGGCTCCAGTCATTATGAGCAGGGCTCCGTCCATCGATTCTTCGAGGTAAGGCTTAATAAAAGCTTCTTTTTGTCGCTGGCGGAAGACAGCAGTCCGATGTTGATGGAGTTCGCCGAAAAAGTGGCGAATGACAAGCCGGTAGAGGTCAGCGCAGAAAACCTTCCCATTTCTTTAGCCATGCATCGATGCATACATGAGATCATGCACCTGGAGATGACGGATGGTTTAAAAGGGCTGTTCCTGCAATCCAAATGCATCGAGCTGCTCACCCTGCAGGCGCAGGCCCATGAGCTGGCCGTTGACAAAGGCAGCAGGATCTGTAAGACAAGGCAGGACAAGGAGCGCATTTATTTTGCCAGGGATTACCTGGTGCATCATGCCGCCTGTCCCCCCTCCCTCACAGAGCTGGCAAGAGTGGCCGGGCTGAACGAGTTCAAGCTTAAGAAAGGGTTTAAAGAAGTCTTCGATACGTCCGTCTTTGGTTATTTGAATAACTTTCGGCTCAATGAGGCAAAAAACAGTCTCTTATCGGGCGTGGCTATCAAGGAAGTGGCTGAGCAGCTGGGATATAGTTCTGTCCAGCATTTTACCCGTGCGTTCAAAGAGGAGTTTGGCGTAACGCCGGGGAGGGTGGAGGGATAGAGCTATTTGGGCAAAGAACCCTTCAATTTTTTTAGCGCCCTATTGGCAGCCGCCAATTTCTTAGGGGCAAGCACCCGACCCTTTAATTTATTAAGGCCCTCATCCACCGTTAAAGTCACCTCTTGTTGAAAGAGATCACTTTTGTGTTTTATGATTTTGCCGGACATATTTTTTATTAAACAACGGGCATTTCATTATAAACACGACCACCCAGCTCGCGACCAGTCTTCTTCTTATTTGTACCGCCCCATTGCTTGAAGAAAAACGCCGCTCCTGCTTCCTGACACTGCTGCCGGATATCCCAAACCCACCATTCTTTTATTGGCCTTGCCTTCCTTCCACTTTCGCCTCCCACAATTACCCAATCAATATTGTCAAGGTGCATACACATTAAAGGGCCTATCAATGGTTCACACGAAAGGAACTTAACTTTAGCATTAGTTTCCCTTAAAAAGTCTATACGATGTACAACCCGGTGATCTTCGACCGAAACACCCATCCAAATATTTTTTGTCCATTCTAGTTCATGATGGACCTCAAATAATCTTTCCGCCCTCTTAGTCAACACTTGAAAGGTATGCTGAGGGTTATCATTCATTACTTGAAACACCTTCCCTATAAACTCGAAGGGTATCTCGGGATGAAACAGATCACTCATGGAGTTGACAAAAACCAATTTAGAACCTTTCCAGGAATAGGGTACGCTCAAGGCATCTTCGTGTATTGCTATCTCAAATCCATTCTTATATTTTCCAATGCCCATTGCCTGCAAACGGTTGGCCATCACTTCTGCATAGCAATATTTGCAACCGGCTGAGATCTTAGTGCACCCTGTAGTAGGATTCCAGGTCATCTCTGTCCATTCTATGCTGGATTGTGCCATAATTAAAAGCCTAATTTAGGGTTTACAACTGAATTAGCAATACGCAAACCTATTTCGCTATTAGTTATACATATTGAAGCTTCTTGGTTTGTCAATCTTTAAGACTCTAACAGCAGCACCTTCAATAGTCCTGGTTTGATTATTCTCGATATCTTCTACCTCAATTTCGCCTGAGCCCGCAAAACCGTCAAAATAGAGCAGTTTCTGATTTAATTGATTTTTAAAGACCGTCAAAAACTGTCTGGCATAGGTTTCAAGAATACTGATCTTGGATTCGGTCCAGATTCCACCAAATTTATTTTTCATAACTAGTAGGTTTAATGGTTAATATAAAATTTAGGCAATTACCCGGCGCCCCTCAAAACAACCTCATCTGCTCCCCCGGTCGCCTGAACTGCGTACAATCCAGCTCCCATCTCTCCGCATTCAATCCATACTTCTGTGTATACCTTGCATATTGCTGTGCCACCAGCTGCGCATAATTCCCTTCCCCCCGCATCCGTACTCCCCATCGGCTGTCATTGACCTTACCATCATGGCTGGCTTCTATCAGATGCCATACCTTATCCGCCCTGTCGGGGAAATTCTTATAAAGCCAGTCATGGAAGATGAGCTTGATCGCCCCATTCAGACGGATAAACGTATAGGCGGAAAAAGTAGCGCCATTCTCCGCAGCAGCCTGCATGATCCGTTGCATCTCATGCTCATTGAGCCCGGGTATCATCGGTCCCAGCATGACCCCCATGCGAACCCCCGCCTCGCTCAGCTCCCGGATCGCACGAAGCCGTTGTTTGGCGGTAGTGGTCCTGGGCTCCATTACCCTGCGCAGGTCCTCGTCAAAGGAAGTAATAGATACGAGAATGGACACCAGCCTCCGCCTGGCCATATCCGCCAGTATATCCTTATCCCGGAGGATACCGGCATTCTTGGTGATCATGCCCACGGGCTGGTTGAATTCACTACATACTTCCAGCAGTTGACGGGTAATGCCAAACTTCTTCTCCGCCGGCTGATAGCAATCCGTATTGCCGCTGAGCGAAATAGGCAGGCATTCCCATTTCGGGTTCATCAGGAATTTACGCAACAGCTCGGGCGCATTCTTTTTCACAATGATCTTTTGTTCGAAATCCAGCCCGGCGCTATATCCCCAGTATTCATGCACATTGCGGGCGTAGCAATAGGTACAGCCATGCTCACAGCCCTGATAAGGGTTCATGCTATACCACATCCCTACATCCGGACTGTCCACCTTATTGACAATGCTCCTGGCATGCTCTTCCAGGAAGATCGTCTCCGGATTAGGTTCGACCCAGTCATCGATGGCCTCGATATGCTCTTTTACCCGCTGGTTCTTCAGGAACCTGTTCTTTGGATTGAACTGGGCGCCTCTTCCTTTCTTGTATTGGTCCTCATCAATCTCTTCAGGTTCTATCTTTTTTTCCTTGATGCTGTCGCGGATTATTTTATGACGGGATAGAGCAGTATCTTCCGTCTCCCGATTGTTTTGATCTTCATTCATACTCACAATTTTCAGGATAAACAATACACGGGCCTTCGGCCCGTTGGCCGACACGCAAATTTTCAGGAAGCTCCTACATGAATAGCTCTCCCTGCCGGGTGGCTACGGGCAGATTCTGAAAGGACAGCCGCTCGACGATTTGCCAGGCGCCGGCGTTTCGGACTTCCCACCCGCCTGACGAAGGACCATCGTTAAAGCTCCCTTCCCGGCGCTTGAGCAGAAGCATGCCATCTGCAATAAATCTGCCGGTGAAGCTTTTATGGCTGTACTCCAGCCATCCCTTCTCATATTGGAAAGGCAACAGCTTACGCGCAATGGTGATATAGGGGTCGTCTATAAAATGAGGCTTATGATCCTTGTCCAGCTTCATCAACCGCTGTACGTCCTTTATTTCCGTCACCAGCTTGCGGATAGGCAGCTTGCTTAGGACATTGATAAAAATAGTGTGCGTGGGAAAGCTCCCAAAATCCTTTAGCTCCACCTTAAAAGGACAAAAGCCCATGGCGATGGTGCGAAGACGCTGGACGATCCGCTCTTCCATCAATGCCAGCTGCGTAAACCGCACGAGCGTCACCTGGGGCTTGCCTCCGACAGCGCCCGGAGCCTGGTAGGTTTCCGCAAAATCTTTTTTCACCTGTTGTATCCTGTTGCGCAATTCTTCATGCGGATGCAGGATAAGGAGGTATTCGTTCGTAGCAAGCTGCTTCTTATAACTTTCGTTAAGTACGGCTGCTACAGGTTTGATTGCTTTTTGCATGGTTTCCGTTTTAAAGAGTAATAGCATCAGGCCGGTTTTTCAACATGCTGCCCCAGCCCGGTCATCAAATCATTCACGGGCAGCCCGAACACATTCACCGTCCTGCAGACATCGAAAGAATGTTCCCTTTTCAGCAATACCAGCTCTTCCACCTGGAACGACTCATGAAAGGTCTTTTGAGAGTAATCGGCCATGGCCTTATTATATATCTGTTCCGTCAATCCACCCGCAATGCTCAGATAAGGACGGCTGATCAGATTGACAGGAGGACAGCCCGAACTGCGGATAAAGTCGTCGATGGCCCTCAGCTGCTGCATCAGCTGCCGAAATGGCTGCGGATCCTGTACCCGCAGATAAATGGTGTGGGGAGGGAACCCGCTGTAATTATTCAGCGTTATCTCAAAGCGCTCATTCCGGCGGCATATCCTGTGTATCCAGCGGATCAGCGTGTCCTCCATCTGCTCGCCCGCCTGAAAGGCCGCCACCGTAATATGCGGCCTGTTACGCCCCTTCATGATCAACCCATAATCGCTGAGGAACTGCTGCTGCTCCTCCACCAGTTTTTCAAAAAGCTCGCCGTAGGGATAAATGACCAACAGGTATTCCATCCGCCGCCCGGCTTCGCTTTTACCCCCGGAGATAGTCTCCATAGGGGCAAATGATGATTGCTTTACTAACCCGGTATCCATAAAAAAATTTTAATTGATCAGGAAATTAGCATAAATTTACTAAATAAATTAGTACATTAAAATTATTTTTTACCCCTCGCATTCTTCTCATGGAAGTCGAACAATTTTATGGCATGAACAATAAGGGGACCAATCGTTTCACGCAATGGGATATCGCTCCTGCCGCAGGCAACTTCGCGGATGCGGCCGGCCACGCCGAAGACGGTGTAGATCTCAACGAGCAGCTGGTCCATAACAAACCGGCCACGTTTTTCATGCGCGTCAGCGGCGACGCCATGACCGGCTCGGGCATCTTCAACGGAGACGTCGTCATCGTCGATCGGAGCCTCAGGCCCGCGAGCGGAAAAGTGGTGATCGCCATGCTCAACGGGGACATGTTGATCCGCCGCCTGGAAAAGACGCTGAACAAGATCAGGCTCGTCCCC
>DASZWE010000178.1:0-2883 GCA_035546735.1 Puia sp. | reverse complement strand
CGCTGATGACAGCCGTATCGGAATGCAACGGGATATTCAACAAAGAGCCGGAAAAGGACAATAGCCGGATCGCCGAATTTTCATCTCTCCTCTTTTCATGACGCACCCATTCATTGGTGAAGCTCGCCCGGACATTTACCCCGGCAAACCGGCCCACGGGCGTATTGACGCTGGCATGCTGCAGATCCATATGGACAGTGATCAACGGAGTGGGATCATCTGCAGCGCCGGCATCCAGATCGGCCAATATGGATACGGGCTTGTCTACATCGTAGAGGTCCAGCTTTTGTTGGAGGACGGGCGTCAAAAGCGCCGTCGCCTGCCTGAAAGGAATGTCATTCACCTGGACACTAAATGTAAAAGGATCGGGTTTTACGCTGGGAAAAAAGCGTCCCGTCAGCACAAAAGGATGTCCATCGATGTGCACCGTGGCCTTGTTGAATTGGATGATCTTACTGCCTGTATTGAATTGCAGAACGAAATGACCGGTCAATGTCTTGTCCTTTATAAAGCTGCCCTTTTCCGTATGGAAGGAAAAGGTCTTTACCAGCGCATCAGCATCTGTTGCCACCGACAACATCCGGCCATTCTTGTCAACCGAGCAGTCCAGCCGCTTGAACTCCAGATCGAAGAATTTATGCCGGTCCTGCCTTTCAACTACCAGCCGGACATCGGCGAACGAGAAGTCCGGAGGCTGCACATCCTCCTGACCGGCGGACTGCCGCCGGCCCAACGCCGAAGTATTGCTATAGCCTGTCGTGTCGGTAAAAAGATAGACGGAGCCTTTTTCCACGTACACCTTACCCAGCCGGACCTTGCCTGCAAAAATGCTCCGGAACGGGGCCAGGCTGAAATACATGTCCTCCGCGTGTAGGAGATCATGATGATGCTCCTGCCAAAGACTATCCCGAAGCGTCACCTTCGACAGATGCACCGTAATACTGGGGAAGTGGTGGAAGAAAGAGACGTCCATATCTCCAATGCTGGCGTCTCCGCCCAGCCGGTTCTTCAATTCCATCCGGGTTTTTTGGAGGATCACTGGCTTGCGGATCGTGACATAGGCCGCCACACCCAGCCATAAAAGAATTAACAGGCAGCCGAGGCTGCCTGTTATCCATAAAATATATCGAAAAACTTTTTTCAAATTCAATGTATTCCGTCCAGGTAATCCGCAAACTTCTTCAAAACCGCCGCCGCAATGCCAATTTGCTCCTGCGCCTCCTTCCAATTGCGTTGTTCGATAGCCTCACGTATGCCAGGCAGGGTCTTAACCCCATAGCCCGTATAAAAACCGGGCGCGTAGATCACATGCCTGTACCAGGAACGGCGCGGCAATCCCTTATCTGATAGCAATTGTTGTTCCGCCCTGTAAAGAGCTTGATTTACAGCATCCGATGCAGTGGTGGTCAGCTTTTGTTTCCCCAGTGTATCCGACAGCCGGTCAGTGGCTTTTTCCACCATATGGAGCGCATTTTGAAGAGGCGAGAAATCCAGGTAGGGAACCTCGTCCTTTACCGGAGGCGGAAGCAGGGTAACGGTAGGGTCACCGGCATAAGTATAGTAATTACAGCGGATCAGCTGGTTGGATTGAGCCGTGTTCTCCCTCATTTGGTCCATCAGCGATGTCAGCTCGGCGAGATAGCCGTTTACAGTTTTATAAAGGCTGCGGAAGTCGAAGGGAAGGAGATTGGCATCTGCCATACGTAGGGTTGTTCGCCCCGCTGTCTTGGCCAAAACCACTGCATATTGAAAACCCGGATCCTTGAATCTCCGGTAGTCGTCGTATGAATCGTAAATGGAATGATAATCCCCGCCGGGATCCTCTCCGCCAAAGCCCAGGTTAAAGCTGGGTATACCCGCATGCTGAAGGAAGGCGGAGAAATCCGAGCCCGAACCCAGCGCACCGATGGTAAAGCTCTTTTTCTGGAAAAGGTCTTTTTTCAGCCGGCCGCCGTCGGCCGCGCCCACCAGCTCACGGGAATGCAAGCGCTCTCCGATGCTGATACCCGTCTCCGGATCGATGACATCCCGGGCCACCTCGTTGATAAAGGGCTCCAGGGCATGCGACCCTTCCGCGCCAAAAAAGCCTCGGCCAATATCATCCGAATTGATGTATACCACCGCCTTTTTGGCAAGCTCGTCCATATGATATTCCACCCATTCCGTAGAGCCCAGTAATCCCGGCTCTTCGCCATCCCAGGCGCAATAGACCAGCGTACGCTTTGGCTTCCAGCCTGTCTTCACCAGCTCGCTCACGCCATGCGCCTCTTCCAGCATGGCCGACAAGCCACTGAGCGGATCGCTTGCCCCATTCACCCATGCATCATGGTGGTTACCCCGGATCACCCACTCGTCCGGCCACTGGCTGCCCGGCAGCTTGGCGATGATGTCATTGATCGGTTTGATATCCCAGTTGAAAGCCAGCTTGAGATGCACCGTTGTTTTACCCGGCCCTACATGATAGGTAAAGGGCAGCGCACCTCTCCAGGACTCGGGGGCGACAGGCCCCTCCAGGGCCTTCAACAGCGGCGCCGCATCATGATAGCTGATGGGTAGCACCGGGATCTTTAATATAGTGGTCACCTCCTTTCTGTCGAGTCTCTTGGCGTCCTTTGTTGCCCCAACGCCTGGCGTAAGCGGATCACCGGGATACACAGGCATATCCATGACCGAACCCCGTTGTACGCCATATTCATTCTTAAAAGCGCCCTTGGGGTAGACGTCGCCTTGATAATAGCCGTCGTCCTTTGGATCCGAATAAATGATACAGCCGATGGCGCCATGTTCCTGCGCTATCTTGGGTTTAATGCCCCGCCAGGAATGACCGTATTTGGCAATGACGATCTTTCCCTTTACGGAAATACCCAGTCTTTCCAGTCGGTC